>CAMWTD010000031.1 GCA_947177085.1 uncultured Desulfovibrio sp. | reverse complement strand
GCAGCAAAAAGGCTGTTTATGACGGATAATTTCGGCATTAAACAGGCAGCACAGACGCACATAACCCACAAGCTTAGCGAAACCATGCTCAAACCCTTCTACCAGGGCAAGCTCGACACCTTCTGCGCCATCTACGCGGTGCTCAACGCGCTGCGCCTGCTCTACGGCATCCGCGTGCTCAAGGCGCGCGACATCTTGAACGAGACCCTCATGGGTCTCGCCTCCCGGCCCGAGGCTTTCCGGGCCGTGCTCACCCAGGAGACGGACTATATCGCCCTCGTGGACAATCTGCTGCGCATCCAGTCACGCGCCTACCCGCTGGACATCCGCGCGCCCTATGTCCAGGGGCCGCAGCCCGGGCCGGACGATTTTTTCGCCGCCTGCAAGGACTGGCTGGCCCCGGGCCGGGGGCGGGCCATCGTGTTCCGTTTCTTGCGCAGCCTCACGCCCGACGGCGGCCCCATGAACCGCCACTGGACCACGGCCGACCGTGTGGACGGCGACATCCTGCATCTTTTCGATTGCAGCCACGAGGCCGAGGCCATCCTCAACATCAACAGGGCGAGCTTCGTGACCAGCGCCGACCGGGTTTCCCTCGAGCGGCTCCTGCACATCCAGCCCGAAAGCGCGCGCTTCCTGCGCGTACCCTTCTGATGTGAGGACTTGATTATGCTGTCACTGGCCTTCCTTAATTCCGTCTGGAGCGAAGCGGAAGACGGGGGCTCGTGCCGGAAGAATCCTAAAAAATAAGATTTTTCGGCGCTGTCAAGGAAGACAAAAATTTCCGAAGGGAGTGTACTCAAGTACTCGACCGAGGAAATTTTTTTCTGACGCAGACAGCGCCGAAGCGCTAGCCGTTGGCGAGCTTGCGAGCCTTACGGATAGCGACAGCGGCTGCGTTGACTGGCTGTCGGGGTAACTAATTGCTGTCTCCATCCGTAGCTTCCTTCGTCGCAACGGCTGGAGCAAGGCTGTTTTTGACGGATAATTTCGGCAGTATCCCATCCCCACAGCCGCACACTTCACACGCAAGCGGAACACAGCCTATGCCCTCTCATCCACATAGCGTCCCTACGCCCCGCCGGCCGCTGCCCGTCTGGGCCCTGAGCCTCGGCTGCCCCAAGAACCGCGTGGACAGCGAGCGCCTGCTGGGTTCGCTGGGCGCGCCCGTGAAGCCCGTGGCGCACATGGGCAGAAGCCGCCTCGTCTTCATCAATACCTGCGGCTTCATCGAGCCCGCGGTGCGCGAGTCCATCCGCGCCGTGCTCGACGCGGCCCGGCATCTGGAAAAACTCCGCAGGCGTCCGCTGCTCGCCGTGGCCGGCTGCATGGTGGGCCGCTACGGCGTGGCGGAGCTCGCGAAGGAACTCCCGGAAGTGGACCTCTGGCTCCCCACGGAGGAGCTTGAGCGCTGGCCCGCGCTCGTGCGTGCGGCCCTCGGGCTCCCGCCCGCCCCGGAAACGCGCTCCGGGGGGCGGCTGCTCTCCACGGGCCCCTCCTATGCGTGGCTCAAGGTGGGGGAGGGCTGCCGCCATCGCTGCGCCTTCTGCACCATCCCGTCCATTCGCGGGCCCCTGCGCTCCGCGCCCATGGAGGCCCTGCTCGCCGAGGCCCGCTGCCTGCTGGCGCAAGGAGTGCGCGAGCTCGACCTGGTGGCGCAGGACGTTTCCGCCTGGGGGGGCGACTTCGCCGGGGACGAGCGCCCGCGGCTCACCGACCTCATCACCGCGCTCGCCGGCCTCGACGGGCTCGTGTGGCTGCGCCTGCTCTATCTCTATCCCACAGGCGTCACCGAGTCGCTCCTCAGGCGCATGGCCGAGCTCGGCCCCCCGGTGTTGCCCTATCTGGACATTCCCCTCCAGCACGCCGTCCCAAAGCTTTTGCGCTCCATGGGACGGCCCTTCGCCGGCGACCCGCGCCGGGTGCTGGAGCGCGTGCGCGGCATCCTCCCGGAGGCGGCGCTCCGCACCACCTTCATCGTGGGCTATCCGGGCGAGACCGAGGCGCAGTTTGACGAGCTGTGCCGTTTCGTGGCCGAGGCGCGCTTCACGCATCTCGGGGTCTTCGCCTACCAGGCGGAGGAGGGCACGCCTGCCGCCGCGTTGCCCGGAGCGGTCCCCATGCCCGTGCGCGAGGAGCGCAGGGCGCGGCTCATGGAGATCCAGTCGGCCATCAGCGCGGACATCTTGGCGCAGTCCGTGGGCAAGCGCCTCCCCGTGCTGGTGGACGCGCCCGCCCCCGACTGGCCCGGGCTGCACCGGGGCCGCGTCTGGTTCCAGGCTCCGGAGGTGGACGGGACAACATGGGTCAGCGGCCCGGGCGTCGCGCCCGGGGCCCTCCTGGAGTGCGATATTGTGGAAAGCTCGGACTACGACCTGAGCGCGCTCGCCTGAGCCTCTCCCCGGCCTAGAGCTGGTAGAGGAAGGCGGGCGCGAGGCCCCGTTCCCCGAGTTCCCGGGCCTGTTCCAGCGCGCCGGCAAGGCCCAGGGCCCCGGCCGCGCCGCGCAAAAGGCGCTCCAAAAGGGCCGTGCGGCCGGCCTCTTTCCTGCGCAGCAGGGGCCGCGCGGCCGGGACCCCTGTTTTTTCCGCCAGCCAGTCCAGCGCCGCGTCCTCGCCGCCCATGGCGTCCACGAGGCCAAGGGCCTTCGCCTCCTGCCCGGTGAAGATCTTGCCGTCCGCGAGCTTCGCCGCCTGTTCCCGTTCCATGTGGCGTCCTTTTGCCACGATGCCCACGAACTGCTCGTGCATGTCCATGAGCACATGCTCGAGATAGGCGCGGTCCTTGGGCGTGAGCGGGTGCTGCCAGGAGGCGGCGTCCTTGTAGGGCGCGGTGACGAGCGTTTCCTGGCCCACGCCCACCTTGTCCATGAGGCCCTGGAGCTGCGGGATGTCCATGCGCACGCCGATGGAGCCCGTCACCGTGGAAGGATTGGCGTAGATGCGCGCCCCGGCCATGCTCACCATGAGGCCCCCCGAGGCGGCGGTTGCCCCCATGCTGACCACCATGGGGACCTTGCGCGCGAGGCGCTCGAGCGCGGCGTAGATTTCCTGTGAGGCGGCCGCGCCGCCCCCCGGGGAGTCCACGCGCAACAGCACGCCCTTTACCCGCTCGTCCTGTTCGAGCTGGCGTATCCAGGCGAGGGTGGGCGCGGGGTCGAGGATGGGGCCGCGCACGGAGACGAGCGCCAGACGCTCCCCGGGGCCAGGCAGGGCGGCGAGCCGCCCGACGGCGAAGGCCGCGGCCAGGCCGAGCAGGCAGAGGCCCCAGAAGATGAAGGGATGCCGCTTGCGGAAGGGCGGCCGGAACAGGGCCTTCCACACGGATGCCGGGATGCGCCCGAGGGGGCAGGCGGCGCAGGCCCTGTCGGCCTCATGCCGGGCGCTGGCGGCTTCGGGGGCGAAATCCGGCGGAACGCCGGGCGCGGGCCCGGGATTTTGGGATGCGTTGTCAGCCATTCTGTCCTCCCGATGCTGTTTCGTCAGGGGGCGCCGCGTGGACGACCGCCGCTTCCGGCGATGCCTCTGGCCAGCGGCGCGCCGCCTCCTCGCGCAGACGGAATTTCTGGATCTTGCCGCTGGCCGTGAGCGGGAAGTGCTCCACCACGGCCACATGGCGCGGGATCTTGTGCCAGGCTATCCTGCCGCGACACCACTGGCGCACGGCTTTCGCGTCGGGCGCGGCCCCGGGCCTGGGCAGGATGAAGGCCGCCACCTCCTCGCCGTATTTGCGGCTGGGCACGCCCACCACCTGCACGTCCATGACCCCGGGCATCCCGAGGAGAAATTCCTCGATCTCGCGCGGATAGATGTTTTCGCCGCCCCGGATGATCATGTCCTTGATGCGGCCGGTGATGGTAAGGTAGCCGTCTTTGTCCATCACCCCGAGGTCGCCGGAGCGCAGCCAGCCCTCGGGGGTCACGGCCCGCACCGTGTCCCCGGGCAGCTTGTAATAGCCCTTCATCACGTTGTAGCCCCGGCAGAGGATCTCCCCAGGCGTGCCGCGCGGCAGTTCCTCCACGCCCTCCGGGTCGGCCACGCGCACCTCGATGCCGGGGAGCGCCCGGCCCACGGTCGCGCAGCGCACGGCGAGCGGGTCATGGATGTCGGACTGGGTCATCACCGGCGAGGCCTCGGTGAGGCCGTAGCAGATGGTGATCTCGCGCATGTGCATGTCCTCCACCACGCGGCGCATGAGCGGCTCCGGGCAGACGGAGCCCGCCATGATGCCGGTGCGCAGCGAGGAGAGGTCGAACTGGTGAAAACGCCGGTGTTCCAGCTCGGCGATGAACATGGTGGGCACGCCGTAGAGCGCCGTGCATCGCTCGCGCTCCACGGCCTCGAGCACATGCAGGGGGTTGAAGCTCTCGAGCATCACCATGGCCGCGCCGTGGTTGACGCAGGCCATGACCCCGAGCACGCAGCCGAAGCAGTGGAAGAGCGGCACGGGCAGGCACACGCGGTCCCGCTCCGTGAAGCGCTGGCGGCGGCCTATCCAGTAGCCGTTGAGGCCCACCCCCACATGGGTGAGCATGACCCCGCGCGGGAAGCCCGTGGTTCCCGAGGTGTACTGCATGTTGATGGCGTCGTGCGGGTCAAGCCCGTCCTGGCGCGCCTTGTAATCCGCCTCGTCGGTCATGGCCGAGAGCGCGAGGATCTCGGGCATGGAGAACATGCCGCGGTGCTTCTCCGCGCCAAGAAAGCACACGCGCCGCAAGTGCGGCAGCGCCTTGCTGCGCAGGCCGCCCGCGCGGGGCTGGGCGCGCAGCTCCGGCGCGATGGCGTGGAGGGTGTCGAGGAAGCTGTGGTCGCGCACACTCTCGATGAGAAAGAGGTTCTCGCATTCCGACTGGCCGAGCAGGTAGCGGAGTTCGTGCTCGCGGCAATTGGTGTTCACCGTGAGCAGCACGGCCCCGATGCGCGCGGTGGCGAACTGGAGCGCCACCCACCAGGGCACGTTGGTGGCCCACACGGCCGCCTTTTCGCCCTTTTTGACGCCGAGCGCCATGAGCCCTTTGGCGAGCCGGTCCACGAGCGCGCCGAATTCTCGCCAGGTGAGGCGATAGCCCCGGTCCGCGTAGACAAGGGCGTCCCGGTCGGGAAAGCGGGCGATGGTGTGGTCGAGGATCTGCCCGAGCGTCCACTCGCGCAGCACGAAATCGTCGGTGTCCTCACGCGGGGGAGTGGCGTTGCTCATGGGTTGTAGGCCACCCCGAGGATGCGCGCGGGCTCCCCGTCCAGCGCGGTGAGCGCGTGGGGGACGATGGAATTGTAGTAGATGGTCTCGCCGGGGGAGAGCTCGTAGCTCTCGCGGCCGTAGCGCACGCCAAGCCGCCCGGCCAGCACGAGGAGGAACTCCTCCCCCTGATGCGAGGAGAGATGCGGCTCCTCCCCTGGCGCCGGCGGAAAAAACTCCACGCAAAAGGGCTCCATGTTGCGGTCGCTCTTGCCCTTGCCGAGCGCCTGATAGATGTAGCCGGGGCGGCGCATGTCCGCGGCCGGTTCCGCATGGCCCACTTCGGGAGCGGCGTCCGCGTCCGTCCGTGGCGGCGCGGCGTGACGCCCGCCGGGAAAGCCGCCGGGAAAGTCCTCGATGCGGGCTCTGACCGGGTCGGTCGATTCCTCGCCGTCCAGGAAGGTGCCGAGGCGCACGTCCAGGGCGCGCGCCACCTTTTGCAGCGTGCCAATGGGCGGATAGATGTCGCCGTTTTCGAGGCCCGCCAGGAAGGACGGGGAGAGATTGGTGGTCTCGGCGAGGGCCGCGACGGTGAGACCGCGCGCCTCCCTGAACGCGCGGACGCGCGCGCCGATGGCGGTGTCACGCCGGGGCGTGGCTGGGCCGGGCATTGGGGCTCCTTGGAAAAAATGAGGATGGGTAAGGCTCCGCTTTCGTGCGCGGAAGCGGAGTATCGGGCACTATAGCGGCAAGGGCGCGGCGAGGCAAGCGGCACGGGCCATCCCTGCGCCCCTCCCCGGGAGCGCCATTTCCATGAGCGGCCCCTTGCCATCCGGGGCGGACAATGCCACTCTCTGCGCACGGGACGCCCCGGCCCCGCTCCCCACGCACCGCCATGCAAAAAACAACGCCCACGCTGGCGCGCCGTTACGGCTTCAAGCTTTTGGCCAACATGGCCTCCGTCCCGGTCTACCTCGCCATGGAGGCCATCCTGCCGCGCGCCCTCGGGCCGCAGATGTACGGCAATTACAGCTTTGCCACCAATCTTTTCCAGCAGCTCTCCGGCTTCCTCGACATGGGCACGTCCACCTGCTTTTACAATGCCCTGTCGCGCCGCCGGGACGAGACGGCGCTGGCCGGCTTCTACCTGCGCGTCGCCCTCGGCGTGGCCGGGGTGAGCGGCCTCGCCGCCCTGCTCATGCTCTGGCCGCCCGTGGGGGGCCTGCTCATGCCCGGCGTGCCCCTCTGGCTCGCGCCGCTGGCCGCGCTCTGGGCCTTTTTGACGTGGTGGAGCCGGGTATTGCGCTCCATGAACGACGCCCTCGGGGCCACCATCCCCTCGGAGCTCGCGCGCACCGTCATCTCGCTGCTGGCCGTGGCGCTCCTCGCCGTGCTCTTCTGGGGGAACTGGCTCACTATCGGGAGCCTCTTCGCGCAGCAATACCTCATGCTCGGGGCCACGGCGCTGGCTTTCTGGCTGGTGAGCCGCCGCCACTGGCTTGAGCGCGGCGTGCCCCTGCATCTCAAGCCCGACAGGGCGCAGGTGCGCGCCTATGGCCGGGAATTTTTCGACTACAGCCACCCGCTCTTCGTGCAGGCCCTGCTCTCCTTCTTCATGCTCACGGCCGAGCGCTGGCTGCTCCAGTGGTTCGACGGCAGCGCCCAGCAGGGCTTTTTCGCGCTTTCGCAAAAGGTGAGCATGGCCTGCTTCCTCTTTGTCTCGGCCATGACGCCGCTCGTCATGCGCGAGCTCTCCATCGCCTGGGGCCAGAAGGACGTTTCGGCCATGGGACGCCTGCTCACGCGCTTCGCGCCCCTGCTCTACGCCGTGGCCGCCTATTTTTCCTGCTTCACCCTGGCCGAAGGCGCGGCGCTCGTGGAATTTTTCGGCGGCGTCGAGTTCGCGGCGGCCCTGCTCCCGGTGCAGATCATGGCGCTCTATCCGCTGCACCAGGCCTATGGGCAGCTCGCGGGCTCGGTCTTTCACGCCACGGGCCGCACGCGCGTTTTGCGCAACCTGGCGGCGCTCGAATGCGTCTACGGCTTCGCGACGGCGTGGTTCCTGCTGGCTCCGGCGCAGCTCGGCGGCCTCAACCTCGGGGCCACGGGCCTCGCCGTCAAGACCGTGGCCGTGCAGTGCGTGACCGTGAACCTCTATCTCTGGCTCGCCTCGCGCTTCATCCCCTTTGATTTCTGGCGCAACGCCGCCCACCAGGTAGTGTGCGTGGCCGCCCTGCTGGCGCTGGCCTTCGGCGCGCGCGAGGCCACCTCTTCGCTGGCCGGCGCGCTCGCGGTCGCGGGGATCGACACGCCGCTGGACGGCCTCATGCGCTTCTTCCTCTCCGGCGTGGTCTATACCTTCCTCACCGGCGGGCTGTGCCTGCTGGCCCCGGGGCTGCTCGGCCTCACGCGGCGCGAGCTCGCCGAGCTCGCCGTGCGCTTCCGCCTCGCCGTGCTCAGGCGTTGAAGGGGCCGTCCCGGGGCGGCCGCTTGCAATCCCCCCTGCCAAGGCTTAGAATGAGGGTTCGGGCAGCGGTTCCGCCGCAAGCCCGGAACCCGGGAGACAGCATGGAACTCATCATCAACGGCGCGCCCGAAAAAGGGGACTTTTCCACCGTGCTCGCCCTGCTTGAGGCGCGGGGCCACGCGCCCAGGGCCGTGGTCGTGGAGCTCAACGGCGAGATCGTCCCGGCGGCGGTCTTCGCCTCCCGCGCCCTCGCAGACGGCGATACGGTCGAGATCGTCCAGTTCGTGGGCGGCGGCTAGGCCCGCCCCGGGCCCGATGCCGGGCCGCTTTCCCGTCCGGTATCTGGATACTTTTCTTCCCCATCCCCAAAGCACATTCTGGAGACGCCGCCGTGCGCGGCGGAGGCACTATGCGGGACGATCCCCTGGTCATCGGCGGCGTGACCCTGAAAAGCCGCCTGTTCATCGGAACCGGCAAATACGGCGACGACGCCCTCATCCCCGCCGTGGCCGAGGCCAGCGGCGCGGAGGTCATCACCGTGGCCATGCGCCGCGTGGAGCCGGGGCAGAAGGGCGTCATGGGGCACATCCCGCCGCATATGCGCCTTTTGCCCAACACCTCGGGCGCGCGCACCGCGGAGGAGGCCGTGCGCCTCGCGCGCCTCGCGCGGGCGGCCGGCTGCGGCGACTGGATCAAGATCGAGGTCATCTCGGATAATCGCCACCTGCTCCCCGACGGCTACGGCACGGCCAGGGCCACGGAAATCCTGGCCGCCGAGGGCTTTACGGTACTGCCCTACATCAATCCCGACCTCTATGTGGCCCGCGCCTGCGTGGACGCCGGCGCGGCGGCCGTCATGCCGCTCGGCGCGCCCATCGGAACCAACCGCGGCCTTATGACGCGGGAAATGATCGCCATCCTCATTGAGGAGCTGGACATCCCCATCGTGGTGGACGCGGGGATCGGCCTGCCCTCCCAGGCCTGCGAGGCCATGGAGATGGGCGCGGCGGCCTGCCTCGTGAATACGGCCATCGCCTCCTCCGGGGACCCGGTGCGCATGGCGCGGGCCTTCGGCGCGGCCGTGGCGGCCGGGCGCGACGCGTGGCTGGCCGGGCCGGGCGCGGTGAAAGCGCGCGGCGAGGGCGCCGAGGCTTCGTCCCCGCTCACGGGCTTTTTGCGCTGAATTTTTCAGGCCCCGGCGAGAAGCCGGGGCGTCCTTTTTTCCAGTCCAGGTGCATGATGGAAACGTTTCAGGAATTTTTGCAAAACTGGCCGGCCGGCCGGCGCGCCGAAACCACGGCCCACGCCACCTCGGCCGATGTCACGGCCGTGCTCGACAAGCTCGCCCGGCACTGGCTCTCGCCTGAGGATTTTCTCGTCCTCCTTTCCCCGGCCGCGGCGGAACAGCTCGAGGCCATGGCGCAAAAGGCGCATGAGCTCACCCTGCGCTATTTCGGGCGCGCGGTGAGCATCTTCACGCCGCTCTATATCTCGGATGTCTGCACCAACCAGTGCCGCTACTGCGGCTTCAACGCCAGGAACAAGCAGCCCCGCCGGCATCTGAGCGTGGACGAGGCCGCGGCCGAGGCCTTCGCCATCGCGGACGCGGGCTTCCAGCACATCCTCCTGCTCACGGGCGACGCGCCGAAAGTCTCCTCGCCGGAATATATCGCCGACGTGGTGCGCCGCATCAAGCCGCGCTTCGCGTCTGTGGGCATCGAGGTCTATTCGCAGACCGAGGAAAAGTACCACATGCTGGTGGAAGCGGGCGTGGACTCCATGACCATGTTCCAGGAGACCTATAACCCCGAGCTCTATGCCTGGCTGCATCCGGCCGGCCCCAAGCGCGATTACGCCTTCAGGCTGGCCGCGCCCGAGCGCGCCGCGCGCGCCGGGATGCGCTCGCTCGGGGTGGGCGCGCTCCTCGGGCTGGATTCTTTCGAGCAGGACGCCTTCGCCACGGGGCTCCACGCCTGGTGGCTCCAGCGGCATTTCCCCGGGGTGGAGGTGAGCGTGTCCATCCCGCGCATCTGCCCGCACGAGGGCGAATTCGAGGTGACGCACGGCGTCACCGACCGCGAGCTCGCCCAGTATGTGACGGCCCTGCGCTGCTTTTTGCCGCGCGCGGGCATCACCTGCTCGAGCCGCGAGAGCGCCTTCATGCGCGACCACCTCGTGCCGCTCGGCGTGACGCGCGTCTCGGCGGGCGTATCCACGGCCGTGGGCGGCCGCGCCACCGAGGACCTGCACAATCCCGGCCAGTTCGAGATCACCGATCACCGCAGCCTCGAGCAGATGATGGCCGACCTCGCGGCCCACGGCTACCAGCCCGTGCTCAAGGACTGGGAAGACCCGGCCGCATGAGCGGCAGGGAGGCCCGGGAAGCGGGGGGCCAGTCTGACGCCCTGCGCGAGGGGCTTGCCCGCTATTTTACGCCGGACGAGCTCGCCCGGCTCCGGGCCGCGCGCGTGGGCATCGCCGGGGCCGGGGGCCTCGGCTCCAACGTGGCGCTCATGCTCGCGCGCTCGGGCGTGGAGGACATGCTCATCGTCGACCACGACGTGGTGGACGCCTCCAACCTCAACCGCCAGCAGTTCTGGCCCCGGCATGTGGGGCGTCCCAAGGTGGAGGCCCTCGGGGAACTGTTGCGCGAACTGAACCCCCATATCCGCCTGGAGCTCGTCAAGGCGCGCCTCGACGAGGCCACGCTGCCGGGGCTTTTGCCCTCGTGCCCCATCTGGGTCGAGGCGCTGGACGCGGCGGACACCAAGACCCTGCTCGTGGAGCGGGCCCTCACTTCCGGCCGGCGCATCGCCTCGGCCTCGGGCGTGGCGGGCGTGGGCGGAGCGCCCATGCGGCGGCGGCGTCTCGGCAACCTTGTTCTGGTGGGGGATTTTGAGACCGACGTGGCCGACGCTCCGCCGCTGGCCCCGCGCGTGACCCAGGCCGCGGCGCTTCTGGCCGATGCCGTGCTGGAATTTATCCTCGGCTGAGCGGGGACGGAGCAGGCCGGGACGCCGGATCCCGCAATTCTTTGAGAATATCCGCATCCGCCGGCAGGAAGGCCATGCGGGCCGCTTGGGCGGGCGTCACCCAGGCGAGCGCCTGCCCTTCGCGGGCCGTGGGCTCGCCGTCAAACTCCGTCACATGGAAGAAGTGGAGCCGGACGCGGATGCCCCGCTCCGGGTAGGCGTGTTCGGCAACGCGCCAGAAGCGGGCTTCGCGCACACTGACGCCGAGCTCTTCCGCGAGTTCGCGGGCGAGCGCCGCTTCCGCGCTTTCCCCGGCTTCGAGCTTGCCGCCGGGGAGCTCCCAGAAGCCGGCCAGCGGCTTGCCCTCGGGCCTTTGCGCGGCGAGCAGGCGTTCCCCGCGCCAGAGGATGCCCGCCGCCACGTCCACCACGGGCAGGTCACTGGCCGCAAGTTCGGCCTGCTGTGGGCCTTTCCCGCTCATGCGTCCTTCTCCGGCCCCGTTGCCCCGTGGCGGGCGCGGACTTCGTCGAGCTTTGCCTCAAGCTCCGCCATTTCTTCCACCAGCGCCTCGCCGCGTCCGCGGCATTCCTCGAAGCGCTTGAGCAGTTCGCCGGAGCGGGCGTGATCCGCATAGACCTCGGGGTCGGCGAGCTCGGCCTCGGTCGCGCCCTGCTCCTCGAGCACGCGGGCGAGCTCGGCCTCCAGCTTTTCGTATTTCTCCTGCAGGGGCTTGAGCGCCTTGTGCAGGGCGTTGCGCTGGGCCGCCTCCTCGCGCTTGCGCTTTTTCTGGTCCTCACGGGAGAGGGCCGGGGCCTTTGCCTGCACGGGGACGGCCCCGCGCGCCGGGGCGTCGCCCCCGTCGAGGGTGAGCAGGGCGCTCGCCGGAACGCCGGCCAGCCGGGCCTTGCGCGCCGCGTCGTAGGCCGCGAAGTCGGGGTAGACCGTTATGCCGCGGCCATCCAGTTCCCACGCCTCCGCGCCCACCTGCGAGAGCAGCCAGCGGTCATGCGCCACCATGAGCAGGGTTCCGTCGAATTTTTGCAGCGCCCGCGCCAGGGCCTCGCGGCTTTCGAGGTCGAGGTGGTTGGTGGGCTCGTCCAGGAGGAGGAAGTTGCAGCGCTTCAGGAAGAGGCTCGCCAGCACAAGGCGGCTTTTTTCGCCGCCCGAGAGCGCGCTCACCTGCCTGTCGAAATACTGTTGCCCGAGCAGGAAGAGCCCGAGCACGCTCATGAGTTCCTCCTCGGTGGTGCGCGGGTCGGCAAGGCGGCGAAGCTCCGCGAGCACCGTGGTGTCGGGCCTCAGCGTCTCCATCTGGTGCTGCGTGTAGTAGCCGAGCCGGGTCAGCGAGCCCGTGACGAGCGACCCGCCCGTGCGCTCGAGGCTGCCGGCCAGCAGCTTGAGCAGGGTGGACTTGCCGCAGCCGTTGTGCCCCACCAGCGCGATGCGCGCGCCCCGGTAAAGGGTGAAGGTGAGCGGCGGCCACATGCTTTTTCCGTCCGGGAAATGGAAGGCCAGCTCCGCCGCGGAGAGCACGACCTTTTCGGAATGCGGGGCCTCGGGCCAGACGAAGTTGAGCTCGCGCCGCCTGGGCTCCGGGCGGTAATCCTCCAGTTCCTTTTCCAGCTTTTTCGCCATCTTCTGGCGCGAACCGGCCTGCCGCGCCTTGGTGGCCTTGGCGCGGAAGCGCTCCACAAAGGCCATCTTGCGGTCGAGCTCGTCCTGCAGGGCCTTGGCCTCGCGCTCGCGCTGGGCGTTGTACTCCTCCTGCAGGCGCAAAAACTGGCTGTAGGTGGCCTTGCGGAAGACGGGCCGGGAAAGGCCGAGATAGAGCACATGCGTGCCCACATTGTCCATGAACACGCGGTCATGGGCCACAAAGACAAGAGCCCCCGCGAAGTCGCGCAAAAAGCCCTCCAGCCACTCCACGGCCTCCATGTCGAGGTGGTTGGTGGGCTCGTCCAGCAGGAGCACGTCCGCTCCGGCCACGAGCACGCGCGCGAGCTTGGCGCGCTCGCGCCAGCCGCCAGAAAGCTCGCGCAGGGTGCGCCCCCACTTGGCCTCGGAAAAGCCGAGGCCCGAGAGCACGGCCTTGGCGCGGTGCTCCGGGTTGTAGCCGTACACGGCCTCGAGCTCGGCCTGGCGCTCCATGAGGCGGCCGAGGCGCGCCTCGTCCCCGGCCTCGGCGGCTTCCTCCCACTGGGCCCAGAAGTCGTTCCAGTCGTGGAGCACGTCGAGCACATAGGTGAGGAGCGGCGTGTCCAGCGCCTCGTCGGAAAGTTCCTGCTCGACGTAACCCAGGCGGCAGCCCTTGGGCAAAAGCACGCGGCCGCCGTCCGGCGCTTCCACGCCCGCGAGCAGGCGCAAGAGGGTGGACTTGCCCGTGCCGTTGGGCCCGCAGACGCAGAGCCGGACGCCGGAATCCACCTCCAGCGAGAAATTGTTGAAGATGTCCCGGCCGCCAAAGGCCTTGGAGAGTTCCTGAACGGCGATCTTCACAGCCAGCCCTCGCGGCGGTAGCCGGCCACGGCCTCGGCCATGCCGGCCTCAAGGTCCATGCGCGGCGCAAAGCCGAGTTCGTCCCGGATGCGCCGGGCGTCGCAGAGCCAGCCGGGGGCCCGGGCCTCGCGGTACTTGTCAAGATTCCAGTTGGGCGCGCGCCGGGGCGTCCCAAGGCCGCAGAGCCGCGCCAGCCGCGCGCGGGCCACGCCCGCGAGGCTTGCAAGGGCCGCGGTCACGGCCATGAGCGGCAGGGGGAGCTTCAGGATATGCACGCGCTCCCGGCCGAGGGCCCTGCCCATGGCGCGGCAGAAAGAGGCCATGTCGTGGCTCGCCCCGTCATCAATATAATAGGTGCCCCGCGCCGCCGGGTCACAGGCGAGGAGGATGGCCCGCGCCGCGTCGTCGGCATGGATGACGGAAACCGGGAAGTCGCGGAACAGCCCCGGGCTCACGGCGAGGCCCCGGGCCGCGCCCTTGAACACGGGCAAAAGCCCCCTGTCGCCCGAGCCGTAGATGATGGGCGGCCGGAGCGCCACCAGGCGCTCGCCGAGGGCGCGCCCGAGGATCTCCTCGCTCAGGAGCTTGGACCAGCCATAGGCCGAGACCGGGCGGCAGGGGATGTCCGGCGCGTCCGGGCTTCCCGGGGCATTCGCCGGGTCGGCCGCGGGCCCCGCCGCGGCGAGGCTGGAGACGAGCACGAAGCGCCGGAGCGTGGGAGAGTCGTGCGCCGCCCGCGCCAGTTGCGCCGCCGCGCGGCCGTTGGCGCGCAGATAGTCCTGCCAGCCCAGCCCGAAGAGCAGGGCGGCCATGTGGATGCACATCTCCTGCCCGGCCAGCGCGGAGGCCAGGCCCTCGCCGGTGGCGCAGTCGCCCCGGGCCACGGCCACGCCGGGGGGCAGCCGGCTCACGTCCGAGCCCGGCCGCGCGAGGCAGGTCACCTCCGCCCCGGCCGCAAGCAGCTTCGGCAAAAGATGGCCGCCGAGAAAGCCCGTGCCCCCGGTGACGAGCACGCGCCTCCCCGAAAGTCCCGTGGGGGCCGTCCGGCCGGCTGGCTGGGCCGCTGCGTCCGTCATGCTTCGTTGATCTCCCGGCGGTAGATGCGGTAGCGCTTGACGAGGCGGCCGGAGAAATCCTCGATGAGGTCGTCGATGGCCACATTGTCCTCCAGCACCCAGGAACCCTCCACCCACTGGAAGTCGGGGCGGCGGCGCGCCGTCTCGAGCATGGCGTCGAGGAGCAGCAGCGGCAGCCCGAGCAGGCGGTATTCGGGCCTGATGCCGAAGAGCATGATGCGGTAGCCGCCGCGTATCTCCGCGCGGGCGCGCCACCAGTGCCAGGGCGCGGAAATGCCGATCTTGCCGTTCAGGCGTTTCAGGAGCGGGTTCATGTCCGGAAGGGCCACCATGCCGGCCGCGGGCTCGCCCTTGTGGAAGAAGAGGAGGAAGAAATCCGGGTCGAGGATGGTCTTGAGTTCCTTCACATGGCGTTCGGCCTCGCCGGGCGAGAGCGGCGAAAAGCCCCAGTTGTCCGCCCAGGACTCGCGGTAGATGTCGAGCATGGCGCGGATGTCCTCCGCCATGGTGGCCTTGCCAGAGGTGCGCCAGGTGAAGCGGCCCTCGGCCTTGAGGCGTCCCACTTCCTCAGTGAGCCAGCCGGGCAGGTCGAGGCGCGCGCGCTCGATGAGGTAGGCGAAGAGGTCCGCCTCCTTGCGCAGATGCCAGCTTTCCAGAAGCCGCGCGTACCACGGCGGGTTCCACGGCATCATGATGGCCGGGGGCAGCTCGAAGCCGTCCACCAGAAGGCCGCAGGTATAGTTCGTGGAGGGGTTGAGCGGCCCGCGCACAAAGGTCATGCCCTCTCGGGCCAGCCAGTCGCGCGCGGCGGCGAGCAGCCCGTGCGCGGCATCGGGTTCGTCCTCGCAGTCGAAAAAGCCGAAGGCCCCGCAG
>CAMWTD010000030.1 GCA_947177085.1 uncultured Desulfovibrio sp. | reverse complement strand
CCCCAAGTGGTTTTCAAGACCACCGCTATCAGCCGCTCTGCCATCCCTCCGCGGGGCCGGATGCCGCTTACGGGGCGGCCCGGCAAAAACGCGTGCGGCGCGGGCGCGCTCAGTGGCAGCGGATGCCGTTGAGCAGGTGCGCCATCTTTTCCTTCTTGGTGCGCAGGTAGGCCTCGTTTTCCGGGCAGGCCTCGATTTCGATGGGCACACGCTCCACGATTTCGATGCCATAGCCCGAAAGGCCCACAATTTTCTTGGGATTATTGGTCAACAGCCTCACCTTGCGGATGCCCAGGTCCACCAGCATCTGCGCGCCGGTGCCGTAGTCGCGCAAGTCGTCGGGGAAGCCCAGCATCCGGTTGGCCTCCACCGTGTCATAGCCCTGGTCCTGCAGGGCATAGGCGCGGATCTTGTTGGCGAGGCCGATGCCCCGCCCCTCCTGGCGCATGTAGAGGAGGACGCCCCGGCCCTCGTTCTCGATCTGGCGCAGGGCCGCGCCGAGCTGGCCCCGGCAGTCACAGCGCAGGGAGCCCAGCGCGTCGCCCGTGAGGCACTGGCTGTGCACGCGCACGAGCACGGGCTCCGGCCCGCTGATGTCGCCCTTGACCAGCGCCAGGTGCGTGCCGGGTTCCATTTCGCTCTCATAGGCGTGAACGATGAAGTCGCCGTACATGCTGGGGAGATGCGCCGTGGCGTCGCGGCGCACCGACACCTGGCCGCGCTCCAGCTTGTGGCGGATGATGTCCTTGACGGCCACGATCTTGAGGCCGTGCTCCTTAGCGAACACCTCGAGGTCGGGCATGCGCGCCATGGTTCCGTCGTCGCGCATGATCTCGCAAATGACGGCCGCCGGCTTGAGCCCGGCCAGGCGCGCGAGGTCCACGCTGCCCTCGGTCTGGCCGGTGCGGGCGAGCACGCCCCCGGCCTTGGCGCGCAGGGGAAAGACATGCCCGGGCGAGACAAGGTCCTCGGGGCGCGCGCCGTCGGCCACGGCCGTCCGGATGGTGGTGGCGCGGTCTGCAGCCGAGATGCCGGTGGAGATGCCCTCGCGCGCCTCCACGGAGACCGTGAAATTGGTTCCGAAGCGCGAGCCGTTGCGTTGGGTCATCATGGGCAGGCCGAGCTTGTCCACCAGTTCCGGCGCCAGTGGCAGGCAGATGAGGCCGCGACCAAACTTGGCCATGAAGTTGATGGCTTCGGGCGTCACATGCTCGGCGGCCATGGTCAGGTCGCCTTCGTTCTCACGGTCCTCGTCGTCCACGAGAATGACCATCCGGCCGGCCCGGATGTCGGCAACGGCTTCTTCAACGCTGCTCAGGGGCATGATGTCTCCTCTGCTTCTTCTTCCGGCACTCTGCCTTCAGCATCCGCCGCAAAGGTAGGTCCGCGGCGGCACGCTGTCAACGCGCGGTCGCCCGGGCCGCGTCGCCGTCCGGGGCCTGCCCGCTGCGGCCCGTATGGCCCATGTGACCTGGCCGGCGCAGGCGTTGCGAAAGCCGCTCCATGTAATAGTAATAGACGGGGGTGATGTAGAGCGTCACCACCTGCGAGAAGCAGAGGCCGCCCACCACGGCCATGCCCAGCGGCCGGCGCGCGTCCGCGCCCGCGCCGATGCCGATGGCGATGGGCAGCGCCCCCATGAGCGCGGCCATGGTGGTCATCATGATGGGCCTGAAGCGCACGTGGCAGCCCTCGGTGATGGCGGCAAGCGGCGAGATGTCCGGGTCGCGCCGCTGGGCCTCCAGGGCGAAGTCGAGCATCATGATGGCGTTTTTCTTGACGATGCCGAGCAGCATGATGATGCCCACGAAGCCGTAGAGGTTCAGCTCCATGCCGAAGATCCAGAGGGTGAACAGCGCGCCGAAGCCCGCCGCCGGCAGGCCGGAGAGGATGGTCAGCGGATGGATGAAGCTCTCGTAGAGGATGCCGAGCACGAGATAGATGACCACGATGGCGAGGAAGAGCAGCCAGCCCATGCCTTCGAGCGAGCTCTGGAAGGCCTGGGCCGTGCCCTGGAACTCGGCCGTGACGGAATCGGGCAAAAGCGACAGGGCGGCCGCTTCCACGGCGGCCACGCCTTCGCTCAGAGCCACGCCGGGCCGGAGATTGAAGGAAATGGTCACCGCCGGGAACTGGCCGTTGTGGTTGACGGCAATGGGCCCCACCCCGGGTTCCATGATGGCGAGGGTGTCCAGCGGCACGAGCGTGCCGTCCTTCGCGCGCACATACAGGCGCGACAGGGCGGAAGAATCCTGCTGGAAGCGCTTCTCCAGCTCCACAAAGACCTTGTAGTCGTTGCTCGGCGCGTAGATGGTGGAAATCTCACGCGAGCCGTAGGCCGATTGCAGGGCAAGCTCTATCTGTTGCGGCGAGACGCCCAGCGCCGCCGCGCGGTTGCGGTCGATGCGCACGCGCAGTTCCGGATTCTTGAGCTGGAGGTCGCTGTTCACGTCCTGAAGCTGGGGGAGCGCCCTGAGGGCGTCCTCCACCTTTTGCGCGCTGTCGTAGAGCGCGTCCATGTCCGGCCCGAACATGGTGTACTGGTAGAGCGCCTTGGCCGCGCGGCCGCCGATATTGATGGCCGGGGGCACGCGCACGAAGACGCGCAGCGCGGGCGACACATTGAGGTCGCGGCGCAGGCGCTGCGCCACGGTCTCGATGGGCTCGCGCTCGCTCGGGGGCTTGAGGGCCATGAGCAGGTTGCCGTTGTTGATGCTCTGGCTGGAGCCCACGATGCCCACCACGGAATTGTACATGGCGAGCGCGGGCTCTTTTTCGAGGATGTGGTCGAGGCTGTGCTGGGCCTGCACCATGCCCTCGTAGGAGATGCCCTGCTCCGCCTCGGTGCTCGCGATAAGAAAGCTCATGTCCTCGGAGGGCAAAAAGCCCTTGGGCACGAGGATGGCCAGCCACGCCGTAAGCCCCAGCAGCCCGAAAGAGGCCAGCAGGGTCGCGAAACGATGCCCCAGCACAAAGTCCAGCGAGCGCGCGTAGCCGTGGGCGAGCGCGTCGAACATGCGCTCCAGCCAGCCGTAGAGGCCCTCGGTACCCGCCTTGTGCGACGCCCCGGCCTTGAGGAAGTAGGCGCAGAGCATGGGCGTGAGCGTCAGCGACACCACGCCGGAGCACAAAATGGCCGTGATGATGACCACGGCGAACTCGCGGAAGAGCCGCCCCACGATGCCGCCCATGAAGAGCACGGGGATAAAGACCGCCGCCAGCGAAACGGTCATGGAAACGATGGTGAAGCCGATCTCAGCCGAGCCGTCGTAGGCCGCCTCAAGCGGGCTCTTGCCCATTTCCTGGTGGCGCACGATGTTCTCGAGCATGACGATGGCGTCGTCCACCACAAAGCCCACGGCCAGCGTCAGGGCCATGAGCGAGAGGTTGTCGAGGCTGTAGCCCATGACCGCCATGACCGCGAAGGTGGAGATGACCGACATGGGGAGCGCCAGGGAGGGGATGATGGTGGCCGGCAGGTTGCGCAGGAAGAGGAAGATGACGAGCACCACGAGAAAGACCGTGAGCACGAGCGTGAACTTCACGTCCGCCACGGACTCGCGGATGGATTGCGCGCGGTCGTTGAAGATCGCCAGATGGACGGAAGGCGGGAGCTGCCGCTCGAGGCTCGGCAGGATCTTCCTGATGGCGTCAACCACCTGCACAGTATTGGCCCCGGGCTGGCGCTCGATGCCGAGCATGATGCCCACATCCTCCGCGCCCCCCCAGGAAAGCTGCTTGTCCTGCTGCACACTGTCCACCACCGTGCCGATCTCGCGCAGGCGCACGGGCGCGCCGTTGCGGTAGGCGACCACGGTCTCCTCAAAGGCTTTGGCATCAAAAAGCTGGCCCGAGGACTTGATGGCGAGGCTGCGCTGCGCGCCCTCGAGACTGCCCGTGGGCAGCATGGAATTGGCCGCGGCCACGGCATCCGCCACCTCGTCGATGCCGAGCCCGCGCGTGGCCAGCGCGTCCGGGTCAAGCTGGACGCGCACCGCGTATTTTTTCTGGCCGAACACGAGCACCTGCGCCACACCCTCCACCATGGAAAGGCGCTGGCCGATGAGCGTGTCCGCATATTCGTTGAGCTGGTAAAGCGGCAGGGTCTTGGACGTGAGGCGCAGGAACAGGATGGGGAAGTCGGCCGGGTTCACCTTGCGGAAGCTCGGCGGCGTGGTCATGCTGGTGGGCAGCCGCCGCTGGGCGAGGCCGATGGCCGACTGCACGTCCAGCGCCGCCGCGTCGATGTCGCGGTCAAGGGCGAACTGGATGGTGATGCGCGTGCGCCCGGTGGAATTGATGGACGAAATGGAGTCGATGCCCGCAATGGTGAAAAATTCCTTTTCCAGCGGCGTGGCCACGGAGGCGGCCATGGTCTCCGGGTCCGCGCCGGGAAGATCGGCCAGCACGGAAATGGTGGGGAAATCCACATTGGGAAGCTGGTTGACCGGAAGCGAGCGATAGCCCGTGATGCCGAAGAAGAGCATGCCGAGCATGATGAGCACCGTCGCCACGGGACGGCGGATGAAGATGGCCGCGATATTCGCGCTGTGGTGGTTCTGTTCCATCCTGATCCTGCCTCCCGGGCAGGTTTGGCAAGGGAACCTTTCCCCTAGCACGGGAACGCGCCCGCCCGCAAGCGCGGCGCTTCAGAAAAGAAGTCGCATGCCAAGGCAGGCGATCCAGAGCGCAAGGCCGCCGCATACGGCCCCCCACTGCTCCAGCGCAAGCAAGGCCCGGATACGGGCGGCGTCCCAGGGAGCGGCGTCAGCCTCGGGGGGGCCCAGCCAGGGCTTGACCACGAGCTCGCCGAAATAGACGGAAGGCCCGGCCATGCGGCTTCCGCACAGCCACGCGCAGGCCGTCATGGACCAGCCGGAATTGGGGCTGGGCATGCCCCGGGCCTCACGCGCGACCACGGCCAGCCCGGGCCAGCGGCCCGTCCATTGGCGGCGGATGGGACAAAGGCGCGCCAGCGCGTCCGCAAGCCGCAGGGCCAGCACCGAGAGCCGGGCCGGCACAAAGGCGAGCGCGTCGTCGGCGCGCGCCGGGGCCCAGCCAAGCCAGCGCCAGCGCGCGTTGAGATAGCCCCACATGGAATCGCCCGTGCTTACGGCCTTGTAGATCCACAAGGCCACGGGGCCGCCCACGAGCAGCCAGAACCACGGGGCCAGGAAGGCATCCGTGAAATTTTCCGAAAGCGTGTCGGCCAGCGTCTTGCGGAGCATTGGCCGGTCAAGGGCGCTCACGTCGCGGCTCACCAGCCGGGCCAGGGCCGTGCGCGCCTCAGGCGGGGGCGCGCCCTCCACAGCAGCCGCCACTTCGCGCCCGATGCGCGCGAGCGAGCCCATGGCGAGGCCGGCCCAGGCGAGATACAGCGCCAGTAGTCCCCCGGCCACGGGCAGCGAAACCAGCAGCCACACGGCCGCGCCCGTGCCCGAACAGAGCAGGGCGAGGGCGCCCGCGCCCGCCAGCCTGAGCCGGAGCGCGAGGTTAGGGCCACGTCCCGCAATGCGCCGCGCCGGCGCTTCCAGCCGGGCGAGGCAGCGGCCCACGAGGCACACGGGGTGCGGCCAGGGCAAGGCCGGGTCGCCCAAAAGCAGGTCCAGCAGGAGGGCCAGCGGCGCGAGCCACCAACATTCCCAGACGGACCACGGCAAGAGCGCCGGCAGCGGGACGCTCATGGCCGCGCCTGCCCGGGCGCGATGAGGCCGCTTGCCGTGAGGGCGGTGAAGAGCACGATGCCCGCCGCGGTGGAGAGGTTGAGGCTGCGCACACCGCCCTCCTCCATGGCGCGCACGGGAATACGAACCCGCCACGGCGAGGCGGCGAAGAGTCCCTCGGGCAGCCCGCGCGTCTCCGGGCCGAAAATGAGCGCATCCTCCGGCCGGAAGGCGAAATCCTGCAGGGGCGTCGCCTTGCGTTTTGCCGTGGTCAGTATCCAGCGCTCGAGACGGCTTCGGCCGGGGCGCGCCGCAAAGGCCGCCCAGTCCTGCCAGACGAAAAGGCGCACATGCGGCCAGTAATCAAGGCCCGCGCGCCTGAGGTAGCGGTCTTCCAGCGAAAAACCGAGCCTGCCCACGAGGTGCAATTCCACGCCAAAGCCGGCGCAGAGGCGCGCCACATTGCCCGTATTGGGCGGGATCTCCGGCTCAAACAGGACTACGCGCATCACTCTTCCACCGCTCTATTGACAAGGCACACCGCGCCCGGTAGCGTTGAACATATGAAAAGTTGCGGGCCGGCCTTCCGGCCCGGGCGCGCAGCAAGGCACAAGGCTTCACCCATGCGGTCGGCACAACGGTTCCCACGCTTCTGGATTTCATGCGGCATCAGCACGGCCCTCGCCGTGCTGCTGCTCGTCTCCGGCGGCCGTTACGCCCCCCTGCCGCGCCTGGGCTGCGAGCCCGCGCCTTCCGTCATTTCCGGGGCGCTCGCCGTGGCCTCAACGGTGGCCGCCCCTTTGCGCCATGCCAGCAAGCAAAGGCAGCGCCAGGCCGCAACCACCTCGCATGCCGCGCCCGGCATGGCGGTAAGCCAGCGCCCGCGCCTGCCGCATCCGCCCGTCGCCTTTGCGGCGCTTGCGCCCCCTAGGGCAGACCTTCCCCTTGCCCGCCATCGGCGAGGCATGTTGCCCCTCTCCCAGGCTCCGCCCCGGGCCTAGCTTCCCATTCCACGTCCCGGGGATCATTTCGCAACCGGCCTTAGCCACGCGGCAAGGCCCGGCAGCCGTGCGCACGGCCATCTCTTGCGCCGGCCTTTTCGCGGCTGCCAGCAGAATCACAAGGAGCCACTCATGGACCTCGACGCCACTGTTCTCTTTATCTGCGCCGGATTCCTGCTCTTCGCCATCATCGTCGGCCTCATCGGCATGAAGATGAGCGACGACGAATAGCCCCCCTGCGCCCAGGCAAACAGTGCGCCCGGCATCCGCCAATGGGGGATGCCGGGCGCGTTTTTTCCACGCAAAAAACGCCGATCACGCTCCGGTGGCAAGCCGCGCGGAAATGCCGGGGCGCACCTGGCAGGCCACGCGAATGTCGCGCGAGCCGCGGCCGCTGTCGTCAAGCGTGGCGAAGAGGTCCGCCTCCACCACTTCCACGGACGCCTCGGTGATGCCCTCGGCGGCAAGCCGCTCCTCGAGCAGTTCCCGCGTGCGGTCGGCCACGGACTCGAGGGTCGCGTTGCGGCCGAGGCGTTCGTGGAGGTCGAGCGCCGGTACGCTGAAGACGCCGCGACCGGTGTCCGCATAGGCTTCCAGCACGGCCGTGGGCACGGCGAGGCCCGCGCCGATGGCGTTGGCGACCTCGGCATGCGGCGGGATGGCCACCGGGAGCGCCAGCGCCCGCTCCAGATGCGGACGTACGCTCGCCGCCGGCCCACCCACGAGGCAGGCCCGCGTTGGCCGCGCCTCGCGCACGGCCTTGAGCGCCGCCAAAGTATAGATGGGCCGGGCATTGACGCCTTCGACCAGCGTATAGGCCGCCCGCGCCACCTGGTCGCAGGCATCGGCCACCGCCAGTCGCGCCAATCCGACGGCCCCTTTCGACGCAAGCTCCGGCCCCAGGCCGGAGGCCAGCGCCTCAAGCCCCGCACGGGAGGCCGCGCCGTCTCCGCAAATACCGTCCGCCTGGGCAAGCACATTGAGCGCGTCCAGCAAGGTGGGGCGCTCCCCCCCGAAGGCCATGGCCGGGCCTTCGCGCAGCGGGCCCACATGGACCACGGGGCTGCCGTCAGGCGCGGTTTCGGGCCTGAGCTGCGAATCCCCGCCGACCCCGATGGAAACGGCCGCCAGCGCCCGCACCAGGGTGCGGCGTCCCATGAGGACCATGCCGTCCCTGTCCACCACGGGCGAACCTTCGTAAAAAAGCGCCATGTCGGTGGTGGTTCCGCCCATGTCGAGCAGGAGTGAGCAGCCCTCGGCGGCCTCGGGCCAGAGGGCCATGACGCCCATGACGCTGGCCGCTGGGCCGGAAAGAATGGACTGCACGGGCTCGCGCCGGGCAAAAGCCAGCGTGGCCGCGCCGCCGTCGGCCTTGAGCAGGCGCACGGGCGCGGTCACGCCGGAACCGGCGAGCGCCGCCTCCACGGCGTCGAGAAATTCGCCTTCAAGGCGCGCCACCGCGGCATTGTAGTAGGCCGTGGCGATGCGCCGCGGGAAGTTGAGCCGCCCGGAAAGGCTGTGCCCCAGCGTTACGGGCAGGCCCGAGGCGTTCCGGGCCACTTCGCCCATCCGCCGTTCCTGCGCCGGGTTGCGCGGCGAGAACTTGCCCACGCAGGCCACGGCCGCCACGCCCTCTGCGGGCCAACGGGCCGCGGTTTCGGCGAGCGTTTCGGTAAAGAGCGGCGCGACCTCCACGCCCCGGTGGTCGAGGCCCCCGGGCACGATGCAGACATGCTTCCCCAAAGTGAAATGCACGGGGTCGAGGCCGGGCCCGGCGGAAAGCGCCAGGCCTACCTTGTCCGCCCGCCCCTGCACCAGGGCGTTGACGGCCAGGGTGGTGCCGAGGGTCGCGCGCTCCACGCGGGCGAAGATCGCCTCCGCGTCCTCCCCGGCGGCCGCAAGCGCTCGCCCGAGGGCCCCAAGCACCGCGCGCACGGTTTCCGGCAGGTCGTCATGGCGCGTGGGGACCTTGGCCGAGCCCAGCAGGCGAGCCTCCCCGCGCTCAGGGAGCGCAAGCAGCGCCGCGTCCGTATGCGTTCCCCCGGCGTCGATGCCGAGGACAAGGGTTTCTTTCATTTCGCTCCCCTGACGCCGTCCGGCGAGTTTCAGTGCTGGCAGCGGACCTGGTTAAGCACGGAGAGGCGGCCCAGCATGGATTCCAGCGCGTGCCTGAGCCGCCGCTCCATGCCGTCGGAAATATCCGCCTGCACCTCGGCGAAGGCCTCGTTGAGGGCCTTCTCGATATAGGCCGAATTTTTCTCCACGATCTTGCGGCGGTTGCTCTCGTTGAGGAGAAAGCCGGGCAGCTTGCGCTTTTCCAGAAAGCCGGGCGCGGCCCGGCCGAGCAGCCAGGCCCCGCCGAAGGCCACGCCCCCCCCGAGTACCGTGGAAACCGGCTCGCCCGTGTGGGCGATGGCCCCGGCCGTGGCGGTGGCCGCCAGCAGGGGGAGCACGGCGGTAAGGGTGAAGCGCATGATATTGAGCGAATCCAGCCGCGACAGGCGCACGCTGATACCCTTGAAAAAGTCCGCGCTGATGGCCTGCGCCGGAACCTCGAAGCGCGGCACGAGCAGGACGCCGTTTTCACGGAGCCAGGCCCGGAAGCGCAGGGAGAGGTCGCGCTGGAGCTCCGCGCGCAGGGCGTCGCTTTTTTCGCGCACGATGTCCAGAAGCGCCGTATCCTCGCGGATGTTGCGCTCAAAGGCGGCTTCGAGCTCCGCCACGGTGCTCCCTTGGCCCTGCGCCGCTTCCAGCGCGGGCATGATGTCGCGCTCCACCATGCGCCGCGTGCAGCGCCGCGCCAGCGCGCGGCCGCTTTTTTCCACAAGCGCCCGTGCGGCTGTGGCCGCCTCGGCGGCGAAAGCGGGGAGCTGCTCCTTGAGCAGGCGCTCCACCCGCTCGCGCGAGGCGGCGAGCACGGGATAGAGCGCGAGCCCGTAGGCGATGTCCTCATAGGTGCGGCGGCTCATGGCACAGGAGGCGGCGGGAAAAAGCTCCTCCACCATGTCGCGCACAAAGAACCAGCGGCTGCTGCCGCCCGTGAGCAAAACCCGGCCCACCTCGCGCCGGCCCTCCAGGCCGCCCAGAAGCTCGCGAAGCCAGGAGACGAGGCCGATGCTGCGGCCTTCCAGAAGGTCGCGGGCCGGCACGCTCAGGCCGCCTCGGCCCGCATACTGGGAGAGCATGGCGAGCATCTCCGGCGAGGCCGTGTAGTTTTCCGCGTCGCGGATGAAGTCCTCGCGGGTGTAGCCATGCACCCAGGCGTCGCGCCGCGTTCCCGCGGCATCGAACCACACGGCATGGAGGCTTACGCCCTCCCCGCTCGCGGCCGCCTCAGGAGCGCCCGGCCCCGCCTCCTCCCCGTCCATGGCGCGGGAAAAGCGTTCCTTCTCGGTCTTGCACTCTATCCAGTGGAAAAAATAGGCATAGGCCGAGCCCTCGAGGGCCCGGGCCAGTTCCGGCGTACGGCGACAAAAAACCTGAAAGACGAGGTCGTCGAAAAGGCGTCCGCCATAGAGCGGGTCGCCGCCGTTGGCGAGCGCGTCCACGCCGTCGAGCACCGTATAGTCGCAGGTTCCTCCGCCGAAATCGAGGATCACCGCGCGCCGCTCCAGGTCGTCGATGTCGAGCGCCCCGGACTGGAGGCAGGAAATGAGCGCCGCGTCCGACTCGCGCACAAAGACGGGCGCGGGCCACCCCGCTGCGCTGAAGCAGCGGCCGAGATTGAGGCTGAAATCCTGCCGGGTCAGCGAGGGGATGCCCACATAGAGCCTGGTGTCCGCTTGCGGCGCGCCCCCCGGGAGCGCCTCGCCGAGCAGGCGCAAAAAGTCCGTCATCCAGCGCAGGGCCTCGGCGTCGCCGTGGGCGAGCTCGGGCTTGAACTGCGTGCGCAGCACGCGCCCGGGCTGCGGATTGGCGTAGCACTCGCTTTCCGCCATGTTGCCGATGAGGATGGGCGCATCATCCTCATAGAGCACGGCGGTGGCCATGCTGCCAGCGGCGTCGCTCACGCCGGGCACGACCACGGCCTCGGGGCGCGCGCCGCCCCGGCTCGCGAAGAGATAGGTATTGCTCGTGCCGAGGTCGATGCCGAGGATGCGGCCCTCCGGCCCATCCTTGCCGGCCCTGTCGGGACGCGCGCTCATGGACGCCCTCCCCCGCTTTCGGGCGCGCGCTGCACGAGGCCGCGCGTAACGCCCGAGGGCGTGCGCATGGCGCGCCGCAGGATGCGGCAGCGGTCGCCCTCCCGCACAAGGCCCACGGTGTCATAGAGCTCCGCGTCGCGGGCCGGCTCCCAGACGAGCCAGTCCGCACTGGCGCTTTCCGGCGCGTAGCCAGCGGCCGAAAGCCGCTGGAGGAGGAAGCGGCGCGCGTTCGCATCGAGACCGTCGAGCATGGAGAGCATGTCCCGGGCAAGGGCGTCGCCCGCGCGGCGCGACACCCCGCCGTCCGCGGCTTCGTCAAGCCTGTCGCGCAGCTCGGCGAGGGCCGCGTCGCGGGCCTCCACCTCGCCAAGCACAAAGGCGGCGAGGCGCAGCCTTTCCTCGGCCTGATCCCGCAAGGAATGGCGGAAGGCCGTCATATCCAGCGCGGTGATCTTTTTGGAGAGAAAGACGAACACGAAGAAGGCCCCGAAAAGCAGCCAGCCGACCTTGAAAATATTGGGCAGCCGCCCGGCCCCGAAGATGGCCTGCCGGACGCTCCCCCAGGAGGTCAGGCGCAGCATCCCGGACATGACGCCCATGGCGAAACGCCCCAGCGCCCCCATGCCGAGTACGGTCAAAAGGCCGCGCCGGGCGCGCGGATTGGCGGAAAGGTATTCCGAAAGCCAGAACATGGCCCACACGCCGAAGGCGCGCAAGATGTCGCCGCCAAGGCCCAGCCAGCCGAGCACCGTGGAGGCGAGCCCGCCCAGAAACCAGCCGAACACGGCCATGCCCGCCATGGCCGCCAGCGAGGAGCGCTTCTGGTAAAGGGCCTGGGTGCTGAAATCCGGGAGCGCCCGGGCGAGATCCCACACGAGGTCGGCATGGGGAAGGCCGCGCGCGGCTTCTTCCGCAGTTTCAACTGGCTGCGCCGCGCCTTCGGCGGCCGTGGAACTTTCCGCGCCCTCCTGCGCCGGGGCCTCGCCACGGTCGGCCAGTTCCACGAGCGCGAGCTTGAGGTCGTGGAGGGCTCGCGCATGGGCCGCGAAGTCCTTGGGCGCGGCCGCAATGGCGTCGGAGGCCTCGTCGGCGAGGCGCGCCGCGGCGGCAAGCTCCCCCGGCGAAAGATCCATGAGCGCCGCCGGGGCGTCGCCCGGCGCGGAGACAAGTGCGGATGCGGGCATCAGGCCTCCAGTCGCGGCCCGCAGCGGCCGGACGCGGCGGCAGGGGACGCCTTTTTTTTCACCGGGTCATGGGTGTAGCCGAAGACGGGCACATCCTCGCCCACGGCCGCGCGCACCACCTTGGCGAGCCTTCCCGCAAAGGGGCAGGCGTAGTCGATGGGCGTCCCCTTGGTGATGCAGGAGGCGAGCGCGATGGCCTGCGCGCCCCGGCGCAGCATCATGGCCGCGCGCAGCCCGGCCTTCTTGCCCGGGCAGCCGCCGCAGGTGGTCACGCCCACGAGTTCGAGATCGCCCGCGACCCCGGCAAAGGCGTCCTTCTTCCTGCGCATGGCGTCGAGGCAGCGGGTGGCGGGGCACATTTCCTCGGTCTGCATACAGCGAATGAGGCCGATCTTCATGCGTTCTCCTCGGGACGCAGGCGCGCCCGGGGCGTCATTCTCGCACGGCGGGGCCCCCCTTGCAAGCGTCCCGCATTGACTTTCGGGCCCCCCGTGCCCACTATCCCCACGCGGCGCAAAAGCGTGCGCCTCCGGAGGCAGGCATGAGGATGAAGATCGGCGAGCTCGCGAAACTGGCTGGATGCCCGGTGGTGACCATCCGCTTTTATGAAAAGGAGGGTCTGCTCGCCCGGCCCGAGCGCAGCGAGGGCAATTACCGCCTGTATTGCGCGGCCGACCTCGAGCGCCTGCGCTTTGTGATGCACTGCCGCCGCCACGGCATGAAGCTCGCCGAGATACGCGAGCTCCTCGCCTTCCGTGACCATCCCACCAGGGACTGCGCCTGGGTGCACCGCCTCGTGGACGAGCATATCGCCAATGTGGAGGCCCAGATAGCAGCCCTCGAGCACCTCAAGGCCGAGCTGACGGCCCTGCGCACGGCCTCGGCCCACGGACCGGGCTGCCGAGGAGGCTGCGGCATTCTCGCCAGCCTGAGCGCCGCCGACGCCTGCCCGTATTGTGAGGACCTTCGTTGCCGGGCAGGAGGACGCCCGGACAGCGGCAAAAGCACGTCCCACGCCCCCGCTCCGCTTGCCAAGGGTGGCGCTTTTAAGTAGCATTATCCCCTTGCGCGGCCGCGCGGGCTTTCGCCCGCCAACCGCACGCGCCAAATGCGCCCAGCGCGAGGACAGCCATGCAGACAACGCAATTCATCTGGTTCGACGGCAAGCTGGTTCCCTGGGATCAGGCCCAGGTTCATGTGCTCACCCATTCCCTGCACTACGGGAGCGCCATTTTTGAGGGCATCCGCGCCTATGCCTGCGTTGACGGTACTTCCGCGGTCTTCCGCCTGGGCGACCATTGCAAGCGCATGCTCAATTCCGCCAAGATCCTGCGCATGAAGCTGCCCTACACCGCCGACCAACTGGCGGCGGCCTGCATCGAGACGCTCGTGGCCAACAAGCTGCCCGCGGGCTATATCCGGCCGCTTTCCTTCGTGGGTTATGGCGAGATGGGCGTCTACCCGGGCAACAACCCGGTGCAGACCATCATCGCCGTCTGGCCCTGGGGCGCGTATCTCGGCCCGGAGGCCCTCGAGAAGGGCATCTGCATCAAGACGAGCAGCTTCGCGAGAAGCCATGTGAACACGAGCATGTCCAAGGCCAAGGCCGCGGGCAACTATATCAACTCCATCCTCGCCAAGATCGAGGCCAAGGAGGACGGCTACGACGAGGCCGTCATGCTCGACACCAACGGCTTCGTCTCCGAAGCCACGGGCGAGAATATCTTCATCGTGCGCGACGGCGTCATCAAGACGACGCCGCTCACCTCCATCCTCGGCGGCATCACGCGCAATTCCGTCATCACCGTGGCCCGCAACCTCGGCTACACGGTGAAGGAGGAACAATTCACCCGCGACGAGCTCTACACCGCCGACGAGGCCTTCTTCACGGGCACGGCCGCGGAGATCACGCCCATCCGCGAGGTGGATCACCGCCAGATCGGCGAAGGTCACGCAGGCCCCGTGACCAAGCGCCTCCAGAAGGAATTCTTCGCCATCGCCACCGGCGAGGAGCCGAAGTACGCCGACTGGCTGACGCATTACACGTTCTGAGCAGGGCCGGGCAGCCCGGCGGATCGGCATGAAGCACCTTTCGCTGGCGGCGCGCTATCGTCCGCAGACCTTCGCTGAGGTGGCCGGCCAGGAGATGGTCGTGGCCGCGCTGTCGCGCGCCGCGGAACGCGACAGCCCGGCCCCGGCCTACCTTTTGAGCGGCACGCGCGGCGTGGGCAAGACGACCATCGCGCGCATCTTCGCCAAGGCGCTCAACTGCGAACACGCCCCGACGGCCGAGCCCTGCAACGAATGCGCCCAGTGCCGCAAGATAGCGGCCGGCTCCCACGTGGACGTGACCGAAATCGACGGCGCCTCCAACAACAGCGTGGAAGACGCCCGCGCCCTTCGGGAACACATCGGCTACGCGCCCATGGACGGGCGCTACAAGGTCTTCATCATTGATGAAGCCCACATGCTCTCGCGCAGCGCCTTCAACGCCCTCCTGAAGACGCTGGAGGAGCCGCCGGAGCGCGTGGTCTTCATCTTCGCCACCACCGAGGCGCACAAGTTCCCCGTCACCATCGTCAGCCGCTGCCAGCACTTCGTCTTCCGGCATCTGGGCGAGGATGCGCTGGCCGAGCACCTCGTCCGCACACTCCACGCCGAGGGCCGGGACTATGAGGACGCGGCCGTGCGCCTTATCGCCAGGCGCGCCGCGGGCAGCGTGCGCGACGCCATGTCCCTGCTCGACCAGACGCTGGCCCTCGGCGGCGCGCGCCTCGACGCGGAGACCACGCGCCAGGTGCTGGGCCTCGCCGGGCAGGAGCTCTTCACCCGGCTTTTCGGCGCGCTCTCCGCGCAGGATTGCGCGGAAGCGGCGCAAACCAGCCGCGCCCTGCTGAGCCAGGGCGTGGACATCGGCTTCTTCCTGCGGGAGCTCGCCGGCCACTGGCGCAACCTCTTCCTGCTCAGGCAGGGGGGCGGCGCGGCCCTCTCGGCGCTGTCGCTCCCGGAGGACGAGGCCGCGTGGCTCAAGACAATGGCGGGGCACTTTTCCGCCCCGCACCTCCATGCTGCATGGCAGATGACGCTGGACGCGCAGCGCGGCATCACCCAGAACCCCGAGCCAGCCGCCGCGCTGGAGCTCTTGCTGCTCAACCTCGCGCTGCTGCCCCGGCTCCTGCCGCTGGAGCGGCTGGACGGCCTCGCGCCCGCGCCGCAAGGCGAGGCGCGGGCTGCGGC
>CAMWTD010000029.1 GCA_947177085.1 uncultured Desulfovibrio sp. | reverse complement strand
CCCCCTCCCCGCTGCTCACCGCCGCCCGCGCTCTCGCGCCCTTTGAAAAGCTCTCCTCGGGCCTGAGCATGGCGGGGATGATCGTTCTCTTCCTCATGATCGTCCTCACCTTTGCGGATGTGTTCCTGCGCTATATTTTCGGCAATTCCATCAGCGGCACGGTGGAGCTGACCGAGCTCTGCATGGTCGTCGTGGTCTATGCCTGCATCGCCTCCACCCAGTGGGAGAAAAGCCATGTGCGCATGGACATCCTCACCTCGCGGCTCACGCCGCGCTGGCTCGCCTTCGTGGACGTAATGACGGGGGTCTGGTCCTTCGCCATCGTGCTGCTGTGCGCGTGGACCACGTGGCTCTATGCGCGCAGCACCTCCTCGGTGACGCTCGTTTTGCGCATCCCCCTCTGGCCCTTCATCCTTTTCGCCTGTTTCGGCTTCTGCCTCCTTGCCGTGGCCCTGCTCCAGCACTGGCTCGAGGACGCGGCCGCCTGCACGGAGAAAAACGGCGCGGGAAGGACCCTGCTCGCCCTCGCGCTGGGGCTTGGCGGCGTGGCCCTGATGACCTGGGTCGCGCTCACCCGCGTGCCCGCCATGCAGAGCGTGAGCGTGGGCCTCGCCGGGCTCGCCTTCCTGTTCGTCCTCTTCTTCATGGGCGTGCCCGTGGCCTATGCGCTGGTGGCGGCCGGGCTCGTCTTTATCGCGCAGCTCAAGGGCATCCCGCCCTCCTTCGTGACCACGGGCAAGGCCCTCTACGCCACTGCGGGAAGCTACGCCTGGTCGCCGCTCATGTTCTTCATGGTCATGGGCTACCTGTGCTTTTACGGCCGCTTCGGGGCCGACATCTATGCCTGCGCGCGCACCTGGCTCGGGCACTTGCGCGGCGGCCTCGCCCTGTGCAGCGTGGTGGCCTGCGCGCTCTTCGGGGCCGTGGTCGGCGACGTGCTCTCGGGCAGCATCGCCATGGCCGCCATCGCGCTCCCGGAAATGCGCAAGTACGCCTATGACGACACCCTCGCCGTGGGAACGCTGGCCTGCTCGGGAACCATCGGCTGCCTCATCCCGCCGAGCACCACCTTCATCATCTATGGCGTGCTCGCGCAGCAGTCCATCGGCGACCTCTTCGTGGCCGGCGTCATCCCCGGCCTTGTCTGCATGGGCTGCTTCATGCTCGCCGTGTGGCTGAAGGTGTATTTCCGCCCGGGGCTCGCCCCGCGCCTGCCCGAGGCGACGCGGCACGAGAAGCTCGCCTCGCTGAGGTCGGGCCTGCCCATCCTGCTCATCTTCATCCTCGTCATCGGCGGCATCTACGGCGGCATCTTCACGGCCACCGAGGGCGGGGCCATCGGGGCCTGCGGCACGCTCATCCTCGCCCTGCTCATGCGCAGGCTCACCTGGCAAAAGCTCGTGACCGCCATGCGCGATTCCGTGAAGTTCATCTCCATGTGCTTCACCGTGCTCTGCGGGGCCATCGTGTTCAGCTATTTCATGGCCATGTCGCGCATACCCATGCTGCTCGCCAATTCCATCGCGGCGCTGGACCTGCCGGGGATGCTCATCATGCTGCTCATCGTGGGCACGTTCCTTTTGCTCGGCTGCTTCCTGCCCTCCCTGCCGCTCCTGCTCATCTGCGTGCCCATCTTCGTGCCCATTGCCAAGGTGTTCGGCTGGAACCTCATCTGGTTCGGCGTCATCATCGTCATCCTGGACAACATGGCGTCCATCACGCCGCCCTTCGGCATCAACCTCTTTGTGATGAAGGAGATCGCCGGGGTCTCCCTGGGCACGATGTACCGCTCCGCGCTTCCCTTCGTGGCGGCGCTTTTGCTGTGCCTTGCCATCATCATCGCCTTCCCGGCGCTCTCGGTGTGGCTGCCCTCCATCCTCTAGGGGCGGAAAGGCCGCGCCCGAAACGCGGGCCGCATTTGCCCTCGGCTTCCGGCCCTCCCGGGAGCGGGCAAACAAAAAGGGAACCGTCCCGGCGGTTCCCTTCCTTTTTTCGTGTCGCGCTTGCCGTCAGTTCTTCTTTTCCGGGAACACGACCACGAGCAGCATCTTGAAGTCATCGAGCGCGCTCACCGCATGGGGATGGCCCGCGGGCATGACGATGCTCTGCCCCTTGGCGAGCTCGAAGCTCCGGTCATCGATGGTGATCTTGCCGCGGCCCTCCAGCGCGGTGACAAAGGCGTCTCCCGAGGACTTGTGGGCGCTGATGCCCTCGCCCTTTGCCATGGCGAACAGGGTGACGCCCACCCACGGGTTCTGGACGAGCGTCTTGCTCGTCACCTGGCCCGGGGCGTAGTCCACCTGGCCGGCGAGGTCCACGGGCTTCGCATAGGCGATATTCTTGAGCTGCTTCGGCCCCTGCGGCAGCAACAGCTCCTCCGCGGGCTCCTGCTGGAGCAGGATGGGCGTGGGCGGAACGGTCTGGGCCGGGTCGTTTTTGACGGCCTGCGGGATGTCATCGGGTGTTGCCATGCTCTCTCCTTTATGTTGATGGGGGGCGCGCGTCCGCGCTAGAACTCATAGCGAAGCACGCCGAAAAAGCCCTGGTTGGCCGTGTGCTCGCCGAACTGGGCGATATAGTTGATGCCGGCGGAGAAACTGCCCGCGCGCAGTTCCACGCCCGCGCGGCCGCCATAGGTAATGTTGTCCATGACCTGGCTCTCCAAGTCCTGGTCCGCGTGCGAGCCCGCATAGCGCACCTTGGTCGTGGCGTAGGTGTCGCTGAGTGCCGGGATGGCCTTGAGGTTGACGAGCGGCGTGATCTCGAAGCCGTTTTCCAGCCGGAAGGGCTTGGTGAACACGAGGCCGAAGGGCATGGTCCAGACATTCTGGTGGGTGCGCAGCCCGTGCAGCACCTCCTCCCCGCCCAGGGTGGCGTCAAAGGGCTCGGTGACCATGTGCAGGTAGCGCACCCCGAAGTGCGGCCGCAGGTTCACATATCTGGTGTCGATCTCGTACTCGGCGCGCAGGCTCATGCCGAGCGACCAGGCCGGGATATCGGCCTTGAGGTCGCTGCCGTCCATGTCGCCGGGCAGGTCCTGCCTGACCTTGTTGTAGACCGAGGTATAGTCGATCTCCGCATCGAGGCTGAAGGCCCCGGGCTTCCACACCCCATAGGCCCCCACGCCCCAGAAGTTGGCGCTGTTTTGGGTGGTGGCCATGTCGCCCGTGCTTTTCACATAGCCCGCGCCCAGGTTGAGGCTCAGGCCCGCACGCAGGGTGTTGCCCCAGGTGTAGTCGCCGCCGATGGCGAGGCCGCCGATGCCGCCCCGGAAGCCGTAGCTCGCCGTGCCCCCGTCGAGCCCGAAATGGTCGATGGATTCGTAAAGCGGGATGGCCCAGAGCGCGAAACTGTGCCGGTAGAGGTCCTCCTGCCCCAGCTTGATGCGCGAATAGATGGCCGACTCCATGGACTCGCTCGCCGCCCGGGAGAGCCTGGGCACGCCGCTCGCCACGCCCACGCTCTTAGTGTGCGGGGCCTTTTCCGTCACCGAGAACTGGCCCTCCTTGCCGTCGCCGAGGCGCGTCAGGCCCAGCAGCGGATTGCTGGAGATGAGGTTGGCCCCGTTCCAGGCCGTGTCGTCGGCATAGCTGGTGGTGATGTTGCGGCCGAGCGCCACATAGGTGTGGCCAGGGGTGACGTGATCGATATAGATTTTTGCGCCGCCAGGCACTGTCGTGGCCGTGGGGGCGGCGGCGCTGAGGGCCCCGGGCACGCTGGCGGGCAGCGCCCGCGTGGCCACCGCGGGATTGTGGTAGTTGACCCCGCTTTGCGCGCCGTCGATGGCGAGCAGGGAATTCCCGGAAAACCTTAGGGACGGTGCGGCCGCCCTCGCCTGCGGAGCGGCCCTGCCCATGGCGCGGGTGGCCGCGCCCACCTGGGCAGCGTGGTCCACGCTGAGTTGCGCGCCCAGCACCAGCGGCGAAAACACGCCGAGCACGGCCGCCGAGGGCTCCACGCCCGCGCGCGCGGCGATGGCCCTGAGGCCCGCGGTCTCGCGCGTGCCCGTGGCCAGGCGTCCGTTATGCCCCACGGTGATGTCGCCGTCCGTGAGGTTGCCTGCCCCGCCCGCGGCGACGAAGTCCCGCACGGCGCCAAAAGCCTCGCCGGCGGCCGCGCCCACGCTGAGCGCATGGCCGTTCTGCCTGAGGCTCCCGATTTTCACGTCCGTGGAGGCGGCCCGGTCCGCTGCCGCGCCTATCTGCATGTCGCCCCCGGTGACGGCGAGGGAATTGACGCTGGCGTCGATGCCGTTGTGCAGGGTGACGGATTGGGCGCGCAGGCTGTCGCCGCTGAGGCTGCCACCGCCGATGCGCGCGGCCCCGGCCACGCCGAGGGTGGTGAAGCTGCTCGCGCCGTTGTTGTTCACGTCCAGCCTGCCGCCCACCCAGGCGGCCTCGCTGTGGGAAATGATGGAATTGCCCGGGCCGTATTCAGCATTGCCCACGCCAGACGTGCCCGTGATGCTGAAGGAGCCGTTGCGCAGCGTGAAATCGCCCGTGCTGCCGCCGTCAATGTCGCTCTTGACCACCATCATGCGCCCCGCCTCCACGCGCGAGGGCGTGGACGCGCCGGCGATGTCCCTCACCTCGCCGGCGGCGATGAGCCCGGCCTTGATGGTCGTCCCCGTGAGCGTCTTGGCCGGGGTCATGGGATTAAAGGGGCTGCTCACGCTGATCTGGGCCGTGGAAGCGCGGTCGATACCAGCGATGATGGTGTTCCCGGCGCGGATGGTGTCGGCCGTGATGGTCTTGCCGCCGATGCTGCCCCCGGCCTCGATGGTGAGGTGCCCCGTGCCCTGCACGATGTCATACACGGGAAAGCTGCCGTAGGAGCCGATATTGGCCCCCGCATGGATGGTTCCCGAGGCGTTCATGACGCCGCCCGTGCCCGTGTTCTGGGGGTCGAGAAAGGCGATGCTGCCCCCGGCCGTGAGCAGGGAGCCGGGCTGCATCCGGTTGGACGTGCGTCCGATGGCGCCGTTGACGTGGATCTCCGTGCCGCCCGCCACAGTGCCGCCATTGAGAATATCCAGATCATGGAGGACCAGCCTGGTCTGGGAAAAGACGCGCATCCCCGAGGCGGCGCGCACGATGCCCACCTGGTGCTGCCCCATGCCCTGGGTCATGGTGATGTTGCCATTCAGCGCCGAAAGCAGGCCGATATAGTTGTTGTCGCCCACCCCGCCATTGATAATAAGGTTGGCCCCATTGGTGCGCACATGCGAGAAGCCGTTGTTGGAGCCCAGCAGGCTGCCCGTGATGGTCACGGTGGGCCGGTTGGAGGCGCCCCCGGCCCCCACGAGCAGGGTGCTGGAATTGGCGTTGCCGCCGAGCGCGATGGAGCCCGTAAAGGTGCCCTTTTGCAGCACGAGGGTGGCGTCGCCGCTGTCTGAGGAGAGGGTGAACCGGGGGTTGCCCGAGCGGCTGACCAAAAGTGTGCCGCCATTATTGCCCGTGAGGGTGAGCGTGCCGTTCCTGTAGGTGAAGGTGCTCCCCGTGAGCTGCACCTGCGCATAGGTGTTGTCGCCGGTGAGCGAGGCCCCGCGATAGGTTCCGTTGGGGTCGCTGGCCGCGCCCGCCGGGGGCGGCGTGAGGCCGAAGCTGAACAGGAACGCGGCAAGCGCGGGAGCCAGACGCTTGAGAAATGAAGATTCATGCGGAGAAGCAGTCATCGCACACCTCTGCCTGGGCAATGTTCATGCGCGGCGGCGGCGCATCCCCTTTGTCCGCTGATGCAGGACGCGGGCGGGGCTTTGGCCGGGCCCGCAGCCGAAGGGCCGGCGCGGGGAAGGATGAAAATCGCTCCCGCTTCAGCGGGCCGGTGAGCGGGGCCGCCATTTTGTAAATCTTGATGTTGCATATTCCCAAACTGCGCAAATGTCCATTTTTGCCGTGCGGCACTGCGATTCTTTCTGTACTTGGGATGGAAAAATACCGGAAAGACAGAGATTTGCCCGCACATGGACCCGCTTTTGCGGGGCCCGGGAGAATTTCGGCACGAGGGAGTTGAAGGAGAGGGAAGCAGGTTCGCGCACCGCGCGCGGGCCCTGACCGGGTAAGGCCAGGCGGACAAAATCAGGGCAAGCATCAGGCCCGACCATGGCGAATATCATACGAAGGGCCACCGGGCGCTGGCAGTGCCTCTCGCGCCCACCCCACAAGGCTCCGTTAGCGGTGGCCGCCTGGTTTGGGGATTGACGGGAGACCCGTAAGCCTCAGGGCTTTGACATCCCTGTTGACCCCGCATTTGAGGGAAACGAGTCGGATCATAGAGTAGAGAGAAGCAGCGGACACCCAGGATTTAGATTTTCATCCGTTGCTTTTTGTCGGCCCGATCCTCGTCATTTTCTTCGCTCAACAGCGGCGATACGCGCATCACCTCCTTATCGGACACTTTTTTCCCCAAGTATCGCCGATTTTCTGGAGTAGGGCGCGGGCTGAGGCCGGAGTGGTACGCGCCTTTCCGGTCGCCGGAAAATGCTCCTGGGGAATATTCCCCTCTGCCATATACAAACTCATTTACAGCTCAAGACAGCTACTGCTGCCCGCACTGCCTGAAATCCTTTTTGTCAGGCCACTCCAGAAAAGTTTCCCGCCAGCGCGGAAGTCACCCAGAACTTCTTTATGGAAGGCTTTGTTATACTTCCGAGTTGACGTTGCGCCTTTGCTGCCTGCATGACGCCGAAATTATCCGTCAAAAACAGCCTTTTGGGATTCTTCCGGCACTCGCATCCGTCTGTCGCTTCGCTCCAGACGGAATTAAGGACTTTCCATCAACTGCGTTCTCTAACATAACCTTATGGAATTAATAAAACATATGCCTAACTCAATCTGAAGCCGGGCAAAAGAAAAGGGCCCGCGGGAATTTCCGCAGGCCCTGAAAAATCTGGAGCGGGAAACGGGATTTGAACCCGCGACCTTCAGCTTGGGAAGCTGACACTCTACCGCTGAGTTATTCCCGCAAAAAGCTGGTGGAGCGGGAGACGGGATTTGAACCCGCGACTTCAACCTTGGCAAGGTTGCACTCTACCACTGAGTTACTCCCGCATGGGAACCGCCCTGCCGGACGGAGAGGGGCTCAGGCCCCTCCGCAGCCATATGAGGCCATATGACCGCCGGAAAAAACTGGAGGCGGCATCCAGATTTGAACTGGAGATGGAGGTTTTGCAGACCTCTGCCTTACCACTTGGCTATGCCGCCAATTCTGTGGAGCGGGAGACGGGATTTGAACCCGCGACTTCAACCTTGGCAAGGTTGCACTCTACCACTGAGTTACTCCCGCACGAAGGACGCAAACCTACGCTTTCCCCGCAGGCCTGTCAAGCGCCCGGCGGCACTTCCCGGGTCCACAAAATTTGCCGCGTCATGCGCGGGCGTCCCGTCGCGCGCACGCCTGAAGCGACGATGCCGCGGCCGCCGCGCGCAAGCCTGGGCACACAGTGAACGATGTACGCCGGCCAACGACGGGGTCGCCGCGACGCCAAGCGCGCCGGGACGCGATAAAAGGCCAAAAATTCCTGGCCCTAGTCGTCCAGCAGGCCGAGCAGGCGGGCAACGCGCTGCTCATTGAGGCCGGAGTGGGCCTGCACGAGCTCCTCGCTCTGGAGCACGGCTTCCTCCTCCACCCGGGCGAGGGTCATCTGCACTTCGTCGCTGGTGGGATAGTGCGGCGTGACGGGCGCTTGCTCAACAACGTCGAGCGCGGGCGCGGCGGAGCTGGCGCAAGCCGCGGCGCGATTCTCGGCCGGAAGCATGGTGTTGACGCGCTCCTGGAAGGTGGGGAAAATAGCGCCGAGATCGTGATTACGGCTGCGGAACTGCACTTCCATGGTCTTGCTCCTTCATCGAAACAGCGGCGGCAGAAATGTCCGCCCGCTGACAGTTCGCCGAAGGAGAAGCAAGAACCGTGCCTACACGCGCAAGCCGTCTCTGCCCTCATGAACGCAAAAAGGCCGGGATGCCCGGCCAGTTCGCGTATCTTTCCGCTGCCCGGCTTCAGCCCCGCGCGGCCGCCAGCTCTTCCAGGAAACCCTGCGGCACGTCGAAACCCAGGCTGCGGGCCTTGTCAGCGGCTTCCTGCGCCTCGTCCACGCGGCCTTCCTCAAAGAGCGTCAGGGCGAGATTGTTCCACGCCGGGGCGAAGGCCGGCTGCTGGTCGATAATCTCGCGGCAGAGGCGCTCGGCCGTATCGAGCTCGCGCTTCATGAAATAGGCCGTGGCCAGGGCGTTCTTCGCCTGGATGAAGTCCGGATCCCATTTCAGGGCCTTTTGGAGCGCCTGGATGGCCTTGTCCGGCTCGCCGCGCTGGAGGTGCACAAAGGCGATATTGCTTTGCGGAATGGAGAACTTGGCGCGCGAGCCCGCGGCCTCCTCGTTGTAGCGCAGGCAGCCCTCAAGGTCGCCCCGCTCGAGGCAGATGCCGCCGAGCTGCACATAGGCCTCGGCCAGGTGCGGCGAATTGCGCAGTGACGCCAGGAAGGCCTCCTCGGCGGCCACGAAGTCGCGCTTGCTCAGGAAGGCCAGGCCCAGGTTGTAATAATGGTTGGCGCACTTCTCGTTGACGGCGATCTCCGCCTTGAGGTCGGCGATATATTCGTCGATGTCGTCATAATGGGCTTTCATGGCAAGTGTCCTTCCTCTTTGAGGAGATCATGATACCAGAGGCAGAAATCGAAGATGCCCTGGTACTTTTCGTCCTTGTTGATGATGCCGAGCGCGCACTCCACCGCGCCCGCGCGGTAGGCCCGGTCGCGCGAAGCCGCCCCGTGCGCGCGCGAAAATTCGTCCAGCAGGTCCTGGGCCGTGCGCTGGCTGCGCTCCGTGCGGATGTCCAGCGGATCCTTGGGGTTCTGGAACGGGTCCCAGAGGTCATAGCCCAGGCGGTCCACGAACTTGCGCCGCCTCGGGTTCATCTTTTCATAGATCTCGCGCTTGAGCCGGGCCTGCTCCGCGGTGAGGTCGCGCGGGACCTCCTCGGCGAAGAGACGCCCCGCCGCGACGCCGGGCCCGGCTGGCCCCGCGCCGGCCGGATTGCGGGTGGCCGCGTCGCCCATGTCAGTCGTCCGCCCTGGCCGGCCCGATGCCGAGATAGTTTTCATCGTAGCGCGTCAAGAGCGCCATGGAGAGCGGCACATAGACCTCGCCGAGCTCGAAGCGGGACTGCACGGTCTCGCCAATCTCGCGGCTCAGGGCGTCCAGCCGGGACTGGAAGCGTTCCAGCCGCACCGTGGGATAGGTGCGGCCCTTGTCAAAGCGGGAGAGCCCGCACACATGCGCAACGCCGCCGATTTCCGTGGGGATGCCGTAGATGCGGCAGGTGATGGGCCGCGCGGCATAGAGCAGGCAGCGGTCGTCCGGCCCGAGCAGGGGGCAGCGCACGCGCAAGCTGGCCGCGCGGGCCATGATGGCCTCGGGGCTTTCGCCGTCCTTTTCGGCGCGGAACATCTCGCGCTTGTGGCGGGTGAGGCTGCGGTCGATTTCCGAGGCGCGCGAAAGGATGTCAGAGCGCTCGCGGCCATGCCCGAAGGCCGCGTTGAACGCGGCATTGACGGCCATGGCTTCCACGAGGGAGAGGTCAAAAAGCGCGTGGCAGCAGTCGCTGCAGCCCTCGTGACAGGTGACGCACTCGGGATACCTGGCGGCGACATGGGCAAAGATGCCGTCCGCCTCGTCCCGCAGTTCCGCATAGCGGGCAAAGATGGGGCTCAGGTCTGGGATCATGGGAGCTTCCTGGGGATTCCTGCGCGGGAAGGGCACGGCGCGAGCCCCCGAATAGGGGAGCGCCGCCGGGCGCGCATATCTGGCGCACATCCGGCGGCGCTCCTGGTAAGCTCTCGCCGGATGCGCGCGGAACGCGCCCGGCGCGGGGCCTTACATTTCTTCCACGGTGATGGCGTTGCTCTCGCACACCTCGACACAGGATTCACAGCCGAGGCACTCGTCGGCGTTGACGGGGTCGGACTTGCCGTCCTTCATCTGGTAGACTTCCACGGGGCAAACGTCCACGCACTCGCCACAGCCCACGCACTTGTCGGTATCGACGGTCACATTGTAGCCCATTGTTTCCTCCAAGAAATCTGGTTTCCGCTTTTGCGGGCGGCTTATGCCGCTCGCGAAAGGGATAGCGTCACGGGGGGAACCTGTCAAGTAGCTCCAGCCATTTCCCCCGGCATTGCGCGCTTACGGCACAAGCCGCGCCTGGTGCAGTCGCCCTTCGCGCACCACCTGGAGCAGCACTTCCGGGGCGAGGCGCTCGCGCCGGAACACGGCGAGCAGGTCATCGGGCGTGGTCGTGCGCCGCCCGGAAGCCCCGGCCACGGCGTCCCCAGGCCGGAGAAAGGAGGCCGGGCCGCCGGGCGTGACGGCGCTCACCACCGGCGCGCCCTTGCCCCCCTTGACGGCAAAGCCCCAGCGCCGCTCCATGAGGCGACGCGCCTGGGCATCCTCCAGCGGCACGGGGGTGAGGTCCACGCCGCGCGTGGCGTCATTGCGGCGCAGGGCAAGACGCACGCGCTCCCCCGGCATCTGGTTGCGCAGGGCGTTCACAAGGTCGCGCCCGTCGCGCAGGGCCGTGCCGTTGAGGGAGAGGAGGATGTCCCCGGGGAGCACCCCGGCACGGGCCGCCGGCGTGCCCGCCACGGCCTCGCGCACGAGCACGCCCGCGGGCTCGATGCCCAGGGCCCGGGCCGTCGCGCCGTCCACATCCTGCCCGAGCACGCCGAGCCAGAGCGGCGCGCTGCGGCTGCCGGCCATGATGTCGTCGAGCACCCGGCGCGCCTTGCCCGCCGGGATGGCGAAGCCGATGCCCTCGCCCCGGGCGTCCAGCACGGTGTTGATGCCGATGATGCGCCCGTCCAGGTCGAGGAGGGGGCCGCCGCTGTTGCCGGGATTGATGGCCGCGTCCGTCTGGATGAGGTCGGTGAGCATGCCCCCCTCGTTGCGGATGGAGCGCCCGAGCGCGGAAATGACGCCCGTGGTGACGGTATGGGTGAAGCCGAAGGGATTGCCGATGGCCACGACCGTCTCGCCGGGCATGAGGTCGCCAGCATCGGCGAGCCGCGCCGAGGGCAGGCCCGACGCGCCGGGGATTTCCAGCACGGCGAGATCAAAATCCGGTTCCGCGCCGAGCACCCGGGCCGGAAAGTCGCGGCCGTCCTGCAGATGGACCATGATCTCGTCGCCGCCCGCGACCACATGGGCATTGGTAAGCACGAGCCCCCGGCCGCCGTCCACGATGACGCCGCTGCCCAGGCTCACGCGCTTGCCGCCGCGTTCCCCGGGGCGGTCCGGGAGGGGCCCGAAAAAGCGCTCCAGCGGGGAAAGGCGCTCGCGCCCGGCACGGCTTGCGCTCGTGATATTGACCACGGCCGGGGCGGCGGCCTGCGCCACGCGTACCACCGGGGTCAGGCGGGCGCTTCCGGCGGGAATGGCCCGGGCTCCGGTCGCGGGAATGGCCAGGCAGATGCCGAGGAAAAGCAGGAGCGTGAGGCGCGGCAAGGGGCGCATCAGCGGGCCGCCTCCTGCGCGGCCAGGGCCGCGCCCACGGTCTCGAGCAGCACGCCCTCGGCGGCCGCCATGGGCAGGTCGATGGTCCCGCCCGCGGCATTGCGGTGGCCGCCCCCGCCGAGGGCCTGGGCCATGACGCGCACATCCACCCAGCCGCGCGAGCGCAGGCTGAACTTGCAGCTTTCCTCCCCTTCCTCGCGCCCCTCCTCGCGCAGGAGCGCGGCCACGCGCACTCCCTTGATGCGCCGGAACCAGTCCACCAGGCCCTCCATTTCCTCGCGGCTCGCGTGGCACTCGCGCAGGTCTTCCCGGAAGACCGGGCAGATGGCGACGCGCTCGTCGCAGGCAAGGCGCACGCGGCCGAGCAGGCGGCTCCAGAGGTGGAGACGCCCCATGCTCCAGCCGCTGTCGAGCCGCTCGCGCAGCTCGGCAATGCGGCAGCCCCCGCGCGAGAGGAGCGCGCAGAGCTCGAAGACGTCGGCAGTGGTGTTGCCGTGGCAGAAGCCCCCGGTATCGGTGATGAGTCCGAGCGCCACGGCATCGGCCAGTTGCCCGGTGAGCGGAAGCTCCAGCGCGAGGGCCACGCAGGCCATGAGCTGCGCCGTGGCCGCGGCCCCGGGCGTCACCCAGTTGGCTACCGTGCCCATGCCCGGGCCGCCCAGGTGGTGGTCGATATTGACGCTCGCGAAATCCGCCACGCAGTCGGCCAGTTCGCGCCCGAGACGGCCGGGCGTGTCGCAATCGAGCAAGAGCGCGCTTTCGGGCGCGAAGGGCAGGTGCGAAAGGCTGGTGTGGAGCCGGGCGGGCAGCGGCAAAAAGTCCAGCGTGACGGGCTTGCCTGTCGCGCTGTAGAGCGTGAACTCCCGGCCCAGGGCTTTCAGGATCCAGCCGGCGGCGGCCATGGAGCCGAGGGCGTCGCCGTCAAGGTTCACGTGGGCCGCGATGAGCACGCGGTCAAGGCCGCGCACGGCGTCGGCCACGCGCAAGGCGTCGCCGCGCCATTTTTCGGGCACGGCGTCAATCAGCGGCATAGATCTCCACCTCGCTGTCGATCATTTCTTCGGGAGAGACGGCCTCGAGCATGAGGCAGCACTTGTCCATGCGCGAGCGCAAGTGGCTTTCGCTGTTGGATATGGACACCACGGCGAGCCTGAGGCGCGTAAGGCTCTCTTCCGTGCCGGCCTCGGCCACGGCCACGTTGAAGGTGTTGCGCGCCTTCTGTTTCAGGCTGTTGGCCACGCGGCGCTTGGCCTTGAGGTTGTCGTTGCCGTCCAGGCTGAATTCGACGGTCAGCACCGCCACGAACATGGGCATCGTCTTTTCCGAACACAAGCGGGGGCGGCTCGCGCCGCCCCCGAAACTGCATCGCCGGCCTACAGGGTGGCGGCTTCCTCCACGGTCTCGAAGGCCTCGATGATGTCGCCGACCTTGACATCGTTGAAGTTCTCGAGGCCCACGCCGCACTCGTTGCCCTTGACCACCTCGCGGGCGTCGTCCTTGAAGCGCTTGAGCGAAGCGATCTTGCCCGTGTAGACGACCACGCCGTCCCGCAACAGGCGCACGCCCGCGTTGCGCGCGATCTTGCCGTCCGACACATAGGAGCCCGCGATGATGCCCACCCTGGGAACGCTGAAGGTCTCGCGCACCTCGGCCTGGCCGAGGTAGACCTCGCGCTGTACCGGGGCGAGCATGCCGGCCATGGCGCTCTTGATGTCGTCCACGAGCTTGTAGATGATGTCGTAGAAGCGGATATCCACGTTCTCGCGCTCGGCCACGTCCTTGATGCGCGCGGCGGGCCGCACGTTGAAGCCGATGATGATGGCGCGCGAGGCCGAGGCGAGCATGATGTCCGACTCGCTGATGGCGCCCGTGCCGCCATGCACCACGCTGATCTTGACCTTGTCGGTGCTGAGCTTGTTGAGCGCCTCGGTGATGGCCTCGAGGCTGCCCTGCACGTCGGCCTTGAGCACGAGGTTGAGGGTCTGGGCCTCCTGGCTCTCCGCGCTTCTGGAGAGGAAGGTCTCGAGCGTGACCTTCGCCTCGGAGCGCAGGTCGTGCTCGCGCTGGCGCACGGCGCGCGAATCCGCGATGCGGCGGGCGAGCTTGTCGTCCGCCACCACGAAGAACTCCTCGCCGGCCTCGGGCACGCCCTCGAAGCCCTGCACCTCCACCGGGATGGAGGGGCCGGCCTCCTTGACCTTCTTGCCCTGGTCATTGGTGAGCGCGCGCACGCGGCCCGAGAAGGGCCCGCAGACGAAGTTGTCGCCAAGATGCAGGGTGCCCTCCTGGATGAGCACGGTCGCCACCGGGCCGCGGCCCTTGTCGAGCCGGGCCTCGACGATGTGCCCGCGCGCCGGCTTGTCCGGGTTGGCCTTCAAGTCCATGATCTCCGACTGCAGGGCCACGAGCTCGAGCAGGTCGTCGAGGCCCTCGCGCGTCTTGGCGGACACGCGGGAGACGATGGTGTCCCCGCCCCAGTCCTCGGGCTGGAGGCCGAGCTCCGCGAGCTCGCGGAGCACGCGGTCCGGGTCCGCCCCGGGCTTGTCCATCTTGTTGACGGCCACCATGATGGGCACATTGGCCGCACGCGAGTGGTTGATGGCCTCCCGCGTCTGCTCCATGACGCCGTCGTCGGCGGCGACCACAAGGATGACGAGGTCCGTCACCTGCGCGCCGCGGGCGCGCATGGCCGTGAAGGCCTCGTGGCCCGGCGTGTCGAGGAAGACGATCTCGCCGCGCTTGGTCTTCACGTGGTAGGCGCCGATATGCTGGGTGATGCCGCCGGCCTCGCCGCTCGTCACATTGGACTTGCGCACGGCGTCAAGCAGCGAGGTCTTGCCGTGGTCCACATGGCCCATGATGGTGACCACCGGGGGCCGGGGCTTGAGGCTCTCGGGCGCGTCGGCCTCCTTGGGCACGAGATAGTCGTCCTCGGAGAAGCCCGCCTTTTCCACCTCGTAGCCGAACTCGGCCGCCACCAGGGTGGCGGTGTCGATGTCCAGCGACTGGTTGATGGTGGCCATGACCCCGAGCCCGAAGAGCACCTTGATGATCTCGTTGGCCTTGAGGCCCATCTGGTGCGCCATGTCGGCCACGCGGATGGCCTCGGTGACGCGGATCTTGCGCTTGGCCGCCTTGATGGGCTGGGTGGCCTGGGGAACCGCCTGCGCCTTGCCGCCGCCCTTGCGGCGCGAGCGGCCGCGATTGAGGCGCAGGCCATCCTCGTCGTCGCCGTGGCGGCCGAAATCGCCCTGCTGGAAGTCCACGGTGCGCCGCCCCTTGAGGCGCTTTTTCTTGCTCTGGCCGTCGCGGCTGTCGGCCTGGCCGGGGGCTGGCTGGCCGAAGGCGGGCGCGCCTGGGCGCGGAGCGCCGTAGCCGCCCGGCCTGCCCGCGCCCGAGGGGCCGGGCCGCTGGCCGTCGCGATAGCCGCCGGGAGAACCCGGGCGCTGGCCGTCGCGATAGCCGCCGCGCGAGCCGGGCGCGCCCTGGGAGCCCGGCCGGGGCTGGCTGCCCGGGGCCGGACGGGAAATGATACGCACCTGCGGCGCGGCCTCCTGGCGAGCGCCGCGCGGGCGATCCTCGCCCTCGGCGTCGGCATCGGCCTCGCGGCGCGATTCGCCGCGCGGGGGCAGCGTGGGGGCGGACGAGCCCTCGGGCACGGCCGAGGCGTCGGGCCGGGCTATGCGGGAGAGCTTGGCGCTCTTTTCCGCGGTTTCGCCCCGGGGGCTCTGGTCGGCGGCAGCGGCGGGAGATGCTGGCGCGGGGGCCCCGGCTTTTTCCACCACTTCGGGGGCTTGGGCCTCCGCCGGCTTCGCCGCCGGGACTTCTTCTGCTTCGGGAGCCTGGGCAGCAGGCTCTGAAGCAACGATCTTCACAGCCTCGGCTTTCGGGGCTTCGGCCTTCAATGCCTCGTCTTCGGGCGCAGCGGCGCTCGGGGCGGCCGGGGCGGCCCCGCCGGGCCGGCTGATGAC
>CAMWTD010000028.1 GCA_947177085.1 uncultured Desulfovibrio sp. | reverse complement strand
TGTTGAGATTTACTCCCGCGATTTCGCCAGCAGCACGTGCGGTTGCGCCAGCATCGAAAAACTTTATAAGTTCAGCCTGTTGACGCGAATTTAACCGACTTCGCCGCTCGTACATGCCCTATCCTAGCAATTTCTCCTTAGCTAGGACAGCCCCTTAGATAAATAGAGGAAAATGTTTCGCGAGATGGCATAAAATGTCGGGAAAGAGGCGTTAAGTGGTTCAGGTGAAGCCTTAAATTATTGAGACGCTTTTTTAAAAGCTGACAAACGTTTTTTCATCTTAGCATGTTTCCGGGCTCTTGACTGTTTTTACGCGGCAGATAGCGACGGACATGCCAATTTGGGGCTGTAAGGCGGTGTGAAAGGGGAAAAAAGGCTCGTCGCCCACGCATATGAATTGACAGACTCAAAGCTGGAAAATCCACCTGAAAATATCCTTCTGACCTCGGAATCTTTACCGCATCGCTTACCAGTCTGAGTTGTCAAGGAAAATTGGGGTTTGGTTATTTACCGCACGCAGTGCAACGTTGGTGTACTGGTGGGTGTACCAAGCACCATCGATGCCCCGACCATCAAGAACGCCTTTGAGGATGCGCCCAGCGTCTGCGCCATATTTGCGGCGGGCGGTTTTATCCACAACATCCGCGACGCCTATGGCAGTGCGGAGAGGCTGGTCATGATGGCAAGCGCCCTCGATTTTACCACCCGCATGATCCCCCGGGGCAGGGAAACCTGCGCGAGCCCCGAGGGATAGTCCCTGGTGGGGGGCGAGCCGGAGGGAGATTCTGGCGGCCGCTTTATGCTGCGTGGCTATTTCCGGGGGAAATATCCGCGCGAAAAGTTCAGAAGTCCGGGACGCTTTTCAATCATCGAAAGAAAGGCGTCCGTTGTCGTTGAGGCGCGTGGGAGTATTGGCAGGCTGCCTGCGGACATGTTGTGCGGCCGGTAAATGATTGGCGGCCTTAGGCGGCAGGGGCGCGTGCAGGCGCGCGCAAGGTCAGCCAGATGCCCGCCATGATGACGAGGCCGCAGATGACCAGACGCAGGGAAATCAATTCTCCCAACAGCACAAAACCTAGGATGGCGGTAATGGGGGGCACGGCAAGCTGGCTGATGGAAGCCCCCATGACGCTCAGCCGGGGCTGTACCGCGTACCACACAGTGTAGCCAAGGGCGGAAGTGCCGGCCCCGGAGGCGATGGCGAAAACTAGGGCCTGTCCTTCTGTTCCGGTTGGGGGAGATGCCTCGTTCAACAGGGGGAACAACAGGACGACCGTTGCGGGCAGGCAGGCGCGGAGAAAATTCCCCGCAGTGGCCAGCGCCGGGTCGGCCACGCCCCTGCCGGCCATGGTGTATGCGCCCCAGGAAATGCCCGCCAGGGCAATGAGCAGGGCATTTGCCAATGGCGGCGAGCTGAGGCCTGGCACGAGAAGCAGGGCAAGGCCGGCAAAAGCGACGCCCAATCCCGCGAGTTGCAGTTTTCCGGGCCTGAGGCCGCAAAAAACACCCCAGCCAATCATGCTGACCTGGATGGCGGAATTTTGGATTAGCGTCCCTGTTGCCGAGGGCATGTTCACGTATCCGCAAGCAAAAAACAGCATGTAGCAGAACAGGAAGATAGCGCAGCGCCAGGAGCTTTGCGTCATGAGCTCCCGCCAGAGGCGCAACGGGCCCTCCCTTCGGAGTCGGGCGACCGTCCAGAGCGCCAAAAGCATGGCCGCGCCAGAAAAGCAGCGCACCCCCACATAGAGGAGCGGGTCCATGCCATAGGTCATCAGGGCAAAACGGCAGAGGATAGCGTTCAGCGAGAAACAGAGAAAGCAGAACAGCGTCAGGAGCGTGACGAGGATGCCCCCGCCCGGGCGTTCAAAATACCGCGTCAGCATCGTATGTCCGCTCCCCTCAGGTGAACTGCGCTTTGGACGCTGAATAATATGGAACACATCTTTTGCGGCACAAGCAAAAATGACTGAACAGCGCCGCTTTCTGCGCCAATGCTCTTGCATAAACTGACAACGGCATGGAACGTCGCTGCTACTCGCATCCAGTGGCATCGCCTGAAATTGAGGATTCACGCGGCCAACTGCCCAAGCGTATCCTCAGAAAAGGAGCTTTCTGATGCCAGCGAGGGCGATCTGGACGCCCTTGGAGTTCACCGGGAAGCTCCTGGTGCAGAAGTCGTTGAGCGCCTGCTCGACGCAGGGCAGGTTGGAGCTGAACCCCGCCAGGCTGATCTCGCTGCCGTCCTCCGCTATGTTCACCGACGCGCAGGAAATGGTGATTTCCCGATCCTCAAGGCCATTGAGGAGCAGGCTCGCCCTGATTTGCCCATCCTTGAAAAACAGGCTTTTGAGCTTGCCGTACTTGGCGATATGCTCGTTGATGTAGTCTTTTCCCCGGGAATCCGCCAACTTGTTTGCAAGCATTTCCATGAGTCCCATGCTTCACCTCGCGTGAAAAAATGTTGTCACAAGGGGATGTGACTGCACACTTAACTTTGCTAACCTGTTTGGTTCCGGATAAAAATATTCAAAGTGCCAAGAAAGCCCAATCAAAGAACCCGAAGACCGCGTTGCAATTTTCCGGTGTACGCCGGGGACGGTCTGCACACCCTTGTAACCGGTAATCAGGTGCGCGCCGTCCACGGCGTAACGCGCCATGCAAGATTGAAAGGCCAAAACACCCATGTGCGCCATGCATGAGTACTGCTGGCTCTTTTTATTGTATGAAACAGGAATCCCCGGCCATGCCGGGGATTCCTGTTTATGGCTCAAGTTCAGGTTTTAGCGCCTCCTCAGGCAGCAGCGGAATGGGCATACGCGGCATGGTGGGCGCGTTGCAGCTTCTGCGGGCGGCAGAGCTTGCTCATCAGGCGCAGGTACTGCTTGTGCTTGCTGAGGAAGAAGGCCAGCGGCGGGGAGAAATTGCGCCCCAAAAGGCCATCCACCAACATCTGGCTGATTTCGCGTTCGCGGGTGAGCACAAGCTGCGCCCTGGCCAGCACATGCCGGTCGGCATCGGGCATGGTGACGAGCATCTTGCGGAAGGCCTCCTGTGCGCGCGGCTGGTAATACCAGAAGTACATGAGGTCCAGCGCGTTGATGATGAAGGCCTTTTCCAGCTCGCGCCCGCGGGAGCCGCCGTGCCCCTTGAGGCCGCCCGGGCGCGCCAGCATGACAAGGGCGTCCTCCTGCGGGAAGAGCAGCTCCAGGCGTGTATAGCAGGCGAAGACATTGGCGATCTTGCTCTTGTAGTCCCATCGGCGCATGCGCAGGTTGACCTGGCTGTCGGCATAACCCTCGATAATGGCGGCGACGGTGTCGGAAGCCATCTTGGAGACTACCGCCGCGCTCGGCACGAGGTAGAGCTCCGGCTGGGCCACGCCCACCGCAAGGAGAAGCTGGAACAGCACATAATCATAGAGCGACGACACCGGGATCGCGAGGCCGCTGCGGAAGAAGTTGCCGATGGCCGCCTCCTTGGGGAAGCCACGGAAGACATTGTGCGCGCAAATATAGAAGCCGTTGACGATGTTGAGCACTGTAAACACGAGAGTAGGATGATTTTCCACGGAATAGCCGAGCCCGTCCTGAAGCAGCCACACGCGCACCATGACTTCGAGGAGCAGGACGGAGATACCCGTATACATCAGCGAATCGCAAATCCTGCTGATGCTGACCTGATCCTTCCAGTGGATGAGCGTCCCTCGTGAGAAGCCGTTGGCGGCAAACATCATCTGCACCACATTGCGCACGCCGGTAATGCCGAACCAGATGAAAGTGCCGAACCAGGCGAGGAACCACCAGTTCTGGGTATAGAGGAAGGAGGCGAAGGCGGGGACAAAGCCGAGCAACACCTTGAGCCAGTTGCTGATGGAACTGTTGAGATAGGTCGGCCCGAGGCGCGCGGGGCCCCCGTCCTCCCCATGGCCGAGGAGGTTGTTCTGGCGCGCCTGGTTGAGGCCGCCGAGGTTGGCGATATTGCCGTGCTTGCAGATGCGGCAATATTCGCTGGCGGTTTTCCATTCGCTCTTGCGCTCCATGCCGAGGTGACGGCAGCCGGGAAGACGGCGCAGGTGCGCGGCGAGCTTCTGCAGGAAGTTGGGATTTTCCGGCGCGCGGAAGATTTCGGTTTCCTCCACCGGGGAGCAGAGGGGAATGGGCCGGGCCTGTTGCGGTTTGCGCTTGAGTTCGGCCAAGGCGCGCGGGGGCAGCGTCTCCTTGAGCACCAGGCCCATGCCGTAGGAGCGGCGGCCGCCCGAGCTCGTGCCCAGGCGCGACTTGAGCGGGCTGTGGCGGTAATGCTCCCAGAGTTTGGGCACATTGCGCAGGATGTTCTTGAACTTGGCCGCACGCACCTCGTCGCCCACACGCTCCAGGTGTCGCCCCATCTGGCGGATCATCTGCTTGACGCGGGGGCCCAGGCCAAGGTTGAGGGCGCGCTGCAACTCGCCGATGGCCTCCAGGTCGTGGAGCCGGCCTTCAAGCCAGGCGCGCATATTGAAAATCTCAAGGTGGGTGATGGCCCCGTGACAGTCGGAAAGCACCTCGGCCACATCCTCCACACGAAGGTCGGTGAGGCCGAGCACGAGCCGGTAGCCGGGATTGAGCTCCTGAAGCTCGTGCACCAGCTCCTGCGGGGAAAGGCGCAAGAGTTCCGGCACATCTTCAAGGCCAGGCGCAAGCAGGTCGCGCACTTCCGGCAACGTCTCCGGATTGAGCCATTCATCGGCGATGATGTCCGCGCTCAGGTTCTCGAGCGACGCGATCTCCGCGGCATTGCCCCCGGCATTGGACGCGGCGAGGCTTTTCGCCCTTTCCCGCGCCGCCGGGAGCACATGGCGGTGCATATACTCCGAAAGGTGGTGCAGGGAGGGCTGGCCCCGGCCCACGAAGTGGAGAAATTCCTGCTGGTCGAGAGGAGGGACGTCCACGCCCCAGGCGGCCGTAAGCCGGTCCCTCGGCTGCCCGTTCCAGGCGTTGAGGATGTGGAGGATGCGCGCCTTTTTCCAGGCGAGGACCTCCCGTCCCTTCTTCATGATTTCCGTCAGCTTGGGATTGTGGAGAAATTCGAGGAAGTCCTCGTTGGAGCTGAAACCGCGCGGTATCCAGAACAGGCGCGCATAGTGCCCGTAAAACGGCACCTGGTACTCGATGCCGATACGCACGGTGAGCCCGGTGATTTCCGAGGCCCGCAAGATCTCCCGCGCCGCATCCGGGGGAACCCAGTATTCATAGCCGATGGTGATGTCGCGGATGCCCTTGATCCAGGCGTCCATGATGAGATGGGTGGGGGTTTTGCGGCCCTTGGTGTTCGCGTCGTAGACATGGTCGTCAAAGGCGATCTGGTTCCATTCCTCGGGCATTTCCGGCAGATGGTAGCGGGCGAGCATATGCCGGACGATGCGCGGCGTCCCCTGCACGGTGCGCCGGAAGTCATGCGCCAGCTTGAGCTGGGTCAGGCGGTCGCCGTGGGCGCGCACCATGTCCTTCATGATCTGCATGAGCACGCGCGCGGTGTTGCGCCGAAGCAGCGAGTGGGCGCTGTTGAGCACCTCGTCGTAGAGCACTTCAAGGGCGAGCAGCCTGTCCCTGGCCTGGGCGTCGCCCGCCTCGAGGTTGCGGAGCAGGTTGATGACCGCCGAGGCCATGCGCGCCACCGGGGTTGCTGCCAGCTCCTTGATGCCGTGCGGATGGAGATTCGGATCAAAAAGGCCGTTGTCCGACGGGCCGGTACGCGAATCAAGGATGTGGTTGACAAGAGCAAGGATATCCCTGTCCTGCTTGTCAAAATAAATATCGCTCCAGTGTTCCGTCACGCCGCGCCCCCTTGGCCGCCGCCATGCTGCAGAAATCAGCGGCCCGGATTCGGCGGGGCGCGCCCAAGGCGCATGGCCGCGGGCACGCCCCGTGAGAAGTCGTATAGGTCCTGCTGCTAGATGAATTCGTCCATGCGCCCGGAGCGGACCTTCTGGAGAAGGCGCTCGGCCGCGCCGCGCTCATGCTCGGGCAGTTGCTCCAGCTTTTCGGCGATGACCTTTTCGCCAAGCTGACGCGTATAGGGCGTGGCGTAATTGATGAGAAACTCCATGAAGCCCGCGATGGAATTGGGCCCGCACTGGGACTTGATGCTGCCGTTGCGCACAAGGGAGATGAATTCCTGGCCGCTGCGCCCCAGGCGCGGACAGGCCGTGCAGAACGAGGGCAGATGCCGGGCCTCTTCCAGAAGGAAGCGCACAACCTCGTCCAGGTGGCACTCCTCGCCGATGGGGAAGGGGGCTTTTTCGCCGGGCGCGTCCGTCCAGCTTTCATAGGGGTTGGCCACGCTGCCCGTAAGCAGTTGGGAACAGCCGATATTGCACGCCTCTCGCCACACCCCGGCGGGCTCGCGCGTGGTGAGCAGGATGCCGGTATAGGGAATGGCCAGCCGCGTGATGGCGACAGCGCGTAGGAACTCGTCATCGTTCAGGGCGTAGGGGGCCTGGAAATCACAGCCGGGCGCGGGGCGTACGCGGTGCAGGTTCACCGTGCGCGCGCCCGCGCCATATTCCTGTGCGAGGTGCGCGGCGTGCGCGGCCAGGCCCAGCAGGTCGAACTCCCAAGGGCCGAGGCCCAGGGCCAGCCCCAGGCCCACATCTGGCATCCCTGATTCCAGCGCCACGCCAGGGCCCTGGAGCCGCCCGGCAAAGTCGCTCTTGGGGCCTCCGGGGTGGGCGTTGTGGTAGCTCTTTTCGTGGTAGGTTTCCTGATAGATGTTGACCGTGCCCGCTTCGGTGCGCTTGAGCACGGCATATTCGTCGGGCGTGAGCACGCCCAGGTCAAAGTTGACGCGGCGAATCTCGCCCATGCCGTCAAAGAGCCTGAGCAGGGCCTCGGTGGCCTCGGCCCAGTATTCCACATCGGATTCGGTGCTCTGGCCGCTGACGAGCACCACGCGCTTGTGGCCCTGCCGGATGAGCTTGCGGGCGGCCTCGCGGATCTCCGAGGGATTCAGGCGTTTGCGCTGCACGGCGGCATTGCCCTTGCGGGAGGCGCAATAGCGGCACTCGCTTGCGCAGGTGTTGCTCACATGCAGGGGGGCGGTAAGCACGATGCGGTCGCCATAGACCTTCTGCTTCACGAGGTCGGCGGTGGCAAGGATGAGCGTCAGGTCTTCCGGCTTCTTCACGCGGAGCAGGGCCACTATCTCGTCGGGGCCGAGCGGCTCCAGCGCCAGGGCCTTGTCGAGGATCTCGCGGACGACGGCGGTTTCGGGCGCGCTTTCACGGGCGAGCGCCGTTTCGATGGCGACGGGGTCCAGCCAGGTGGGGGCGGAAGCGGAAGTGCCGGGCATGGGTGCATCCTTGAAGGGCAAAAGGTGAGCCCGCGGCCTGGGCAGCGGGACAGGACGGATGTCTGGATGGCGGAAATCTAGCATGGCGCGGAACAAAACGCCAGCCTGAAGGGGCGCATGCGCCGCGCGGCGTTCAGCGGCTCTGGCGGCCGCGGCGTTTCTTGGTCTTGGCCGGGGCAACTGGGGTGACGGGATCGGGCGCGGGTGGCGTAAGGTCCGGCGGGTCGGGAATGTGCGGCACATGGGCCGCGCTCCCCAGATGGCGCAAAAAGAATTCCGTCAGCGCGGCATCGAGGCGTCGGCTCAGGGCCGAGCGCGTTTCGGCGCTCACCGAAAGGCACAGCTCCGGGAGCTCCGCGGCGACCGAGGGCGGGCACGGGGCCATGAGCGCGCCCGTATCCGCCTGCGGGAGATCGAGCACCGTGGCCTTGAGGCCCGGCAGCCGCGCGATGGCCCCGGCGTGGAGCTCGGGCCTGTCCATCTTTTCCGCCCCGGCCACCACCAGAAGGAGCGGCGGATAAAAATGCCGGAAGGACTCGGGGCCGAACAGCAGGCCATAGCCGGGCGCAATCGAGGCCACGGCCTTGATGCGCGGGTCCGCCAGGCTTTTCCTGAGGGGGAAGCCCTGGCAGATGGCGTCGATCTTGCCGCGCACCCATGGATTGCAATAGGCGTCCCCCGGCTGCGCCCTGGCGCAATAGTCAGCCCAGGGGGCACAGTCCGGAAGCGCCCCCCCGAGAAGCAGGGCCGCGGAGCCGCCCGTGCCGAAGCCGAGCACGCCGATGCGCCGGGGATCGATGCTGGCGGAAAGCTCCTTGTCGGCCAGGAGCACGTCGATGGCGGCGGAGAGCTCCTTCACCCGGTTTTCCAGTTGCGCCCAGGTAAAGAGGTCGTCCATATTGTGCATACTGTCGCGCGCATGGGCCGGGGCGGCCACCACGAAGCCCCGGGCGGCCAGGCGCGCCGCCGTGTCGTGGTAGGAGAAGCGCGTGCCTGGCGTCGCGTGGGAGAGCAGGAGGAGCGGAAAGCGCCCCTCGGCAGGGCGTCCGTTGCGCGCGGCATAGATGGTCCAGGGGGAATAACTGAGCTCGCGCGGCGGCCGCACGCCCGGATACCAGACATTGATGTCCAGGCGCAGGGCTGGCTCGCCCGCAAGCTCGCCGAGCGTGCGGAAGGCCGCCTTGTAGGCCTCGGCGCTCTGCCCGTCCCCGGGCGTCGCCAGCAAAAGCAAAAGCGCGGACAGGGCAGGGAGCCAGGCCCGCAGCCAGTGGGGGATGCGCATGCCGCCTGTTGTGCCACAGCCGTGCCTGGGGTACAAGGGGCAAGTGGGCTTGTGGCGAGGTCGCCCATGGGTGGCGAAGCGCCCGCCCGAAGCGGGAGTCTTTAATGGAAACCTTGAGCTTTTTCCTGGATTTCGTGCTCCATATCGACGTCCACCTGTTCGAGCTGGTGGAACAGTACGGGATGTGGATTTACGGCATCCTGTTCGTCATCGTCTTTTGTGAGACGGGCCTCGTGGTCACGCCCTTCCTGCCCGGGGATTCCCTCCTGTTCGCCTCCGGCGTGGTGGCCGGGGCCGGCCTCATGGGCTATCCCGAGATCATGCTGGTCCTCCTCGCCGCGGGCATCAGCGGCGACGCGGTGAACTACTGCGTCGGCCGGCATGTGGGGCCGCCCATCTTTGCGCGCGACAGCCGCTTCATCAAGAAGGAATACCTGCTCAAGGCGCACCATTTTTATGAGCGCCATGGCGGCAAGGCCATCGTGCTCGCCCGCTTCATCCCCATCGTGCGCACCTTTGCGCCCTTTGTGGCGGGCATCGCCCTCATGAACCCGGCGGTATTTTTCTTCTACAATATCATCGGCTGCCTGCTCTGGGTGGGCGCGCTCGTCTCCGCCGGGTTCTTCCTCGGCAATCTCGCCTGGGTACGCGAGAATTTCAGCCTCATCGTCTACGCCATCATCGTTATTTCCGTGCTCCCCGTCTGCATCGAGATTGTCCGCGGCTGGCTCGGGCGCGGCAAGGGCGCCGCCAAAACCCGGGGGGATGGCCATGGGGGTCGCTGAAAACGCAGAACCTCAGGAGGGCCGAGGCGCGCCCAGGGGCCTCCGGCCGCACATCGCCCTGGTGGGGCGTCGCAATGCGGGCAAGTCGGCCCTGCTCAACGCCCTGGCCGGGCAGCCGGTCTCCATCGTCTCGGAAACGCCGGGAACCACCACGGACCCCGTGGCCAAGACCATGGAGCTCTCGCCACTCGGGCCCGTTGTCCTACTGGACACGGCGGGCATTGACGATGAAGGCGCGCTCGGGGAGCGGCGCGTGGAGCGGACGAAGAACGCCCTGCGCGGCGTGGACGCGGCGCTGCTCGTGACGGACGGCCGGTGGGACGCGCCGGAGCGCGAGCTCGCCGGGCTGCTTGCGGAGCGGCAGATCCCCTTTGTGGTCGTCCGCAACAAGGCGGACCTTGAGCACGCGGAACTGCCCGAGGCGGAAACGATTCACGGGGCGCTCCGCGTCTCCGCCCTCAAGGGGGAGGGCGTTGGCGCGGTGGTGGCGGCTCTCGCGCGCATCTTGCCCGAGGCGGCGCTCCGGCAGCCGCCCCTGCTGGCAGGTCTTATGCCGGCGGGCGGCCTCGCGGCGCTGGTCGTCCCGCTGGATTCCGGCGCGCCCAAGGGACGGCTTATCCAGCCGCAGGTCCAGACCATCCGGGATTGTCTTGACGGCCGCGCAAGCTGCCTTGTGACCACGCCCGGGGAATATGCGGCCATGCTGGAGAGGCTGGCCGGACCGCCGGACCTCGTCATCTGCGACTCGCAGGTGGTGCGCGAGACCGTGGCGGCCACGCCGCACCATGTGCCGCTGACCACTTTTTCCATCCTCATGGCGCGCCTCAAGGGCGACCTCGCGGCCCTGGCCGCGGGCGCTGCGGCGCTGGAAGGGCTGAGGCCGGGGGACACCGTGGTCATCCAGGAGGGCTGCTCCCATCATCCGCAGGCGGACGACATCGGTCGCATCAAGCTGCCGCGTCTTTTGCGGGCTCTGGCCGGGGGCGACGTGAATGTGGTCATGGCCGCCGGCGCGGCGTTTTTTGCCTATCCCGCGCAGGCCCGGGCAGTCATCCACTGCGGCGGCTGCGTCATCACGCGCCGCCAGATGCTGGAACGCATGGCCGAGGCCCGCGCGCGCCGCCTCCCCATGACCAATTACGGCGTCGCCCTCTCCCTGGGGCAGGGCGTGCTTGAGCGGGCCCTTTCCCCCTTTCCCGAGGCGCTTGCCGCCTACCGGGCCGCGCGTGAAGCGCAGTAGCGCCCACCCTGGGGCCCGACGCTTGCCAGCGACGCCGCCAGCGGCTATGAAGAGCGGAGACTGACGCCATGCCCGTGTCCCCAGCGAGAGGAGAAGCGCGTGAACATCGAGTGCCCGCAGTGCGGTTTCAGCCGTCGTTTGCCGGAAGACCGCCTGCCCGGTGAAGTGGTCATTGCCACCTGCCCCCAATGCGCGTGCCGCTTCCGTTTCTCCGTCAGGGACGGGGTATTGACCGTCCTTCCGCCGCGCGGAGAGGACCGGGCCCATGGGGCCGACGCGCCGGCGCGGTCTGCCCCGGCGACTCCCATGACCGATGCGGAGCTGCCGCCCGGCGCGGTCATACCCGGCAGGGATGAGGAGGCCCCGTCCAGCGACGCCCCCCAACCCGCGCGGGAGGGCGCGCACAGCCCCAAGGCCCAGGCGGAGGAAGAGGAGGATATCCGGGAGACGGCGCGCCGCGCCTATGCCCGGGAGGCCGCCCGTTTCTCCGGGCCGGACGCCGAGGCGGGCGCGACGCCTGCGGCAGCGCAGCGCTGGGACGTCAATCCCTGGGATGCGGCCCCGGCCAATGGCGGCTGGCTCCAGGCCTTTTATCAGACGGTCCTGCGCGTCATGTTCGCCGCGCCGCGCTTTTTCGCCGGGCTGCGGCCCCACGCGCGGCAGGTGCGCCCGCTCGGCTTCTATCTCGTCATCTGCGTCATCCAGACCGTCGTGGAGCGCTTCTGGGGCTCGATGATCATATCGGCGCTCACCCCGTCGGCCGCCACGGACCCGCAGTTGGAAAGGCTGCTGGAGCTCCTCGCGCCCAAGAGCGACCTCGCCCTGAGCCTGCTGTTGCGCTGCGGCCTCCTCGTGCTCCAGCTCTATGTGTTCGCGGCCTTGATGTTCCTGGCCTACCGCCTCGTGGCCCGGGAGCGCACGAGCTTCTCGCTGGTCTTCCAGGTGATGGCTTACAGCTCGGCCCCGGCGCTCCTCTGCGTCGTGCCCGCCCTGGGCTCGCTCGCGGGGATGATCTGGGGGCTCGCCTGCCTCGCCGTGGGCTGCCGGGCGGCGCTTCGCCTCAACTGGCCCCAGACGCTGTTCGGCTTCGTGCCGCTCATTCTCGTCTTCGGGCCCCTGCTGCTTCAGGCCATGACCGCGGTGCAGGGCTGAAGTCCGTTGCAGCCCGGATTTCGCCGGGTTGCTGGCATGGATTTCGCATTTCCCACGGCAGCCGGGGCCCAGCGGCCCCCATGTGTGCGCCGCGCCCCGGCCATGACGCCTTCCCGCGCGGCACATGCGCGGGAATGTGGAATGAAGTCCGCGGATTTGTCCGCAGGGAGAACTGTCATGACATCGACGCCATATAGCTCAGGGCCAATCGGTTTCGGCGGCAGCCGGCCTTTCGCGCGGGTCCTTATCATCCCGTTCCTGCTCGTTGTCTTGACCACGGGCGTTTCGGGCTGCGCCAAGTCCCCGGATGACAGCCGTTCCGCCGTCACCCTCACCGGGGATCTCAGCACCCCCATCCAGATCCAGACGGACAACTTTGTGCGCCGGCAGCCCCCCGTGGCCTATGTTTCCCCCACGGGGCCGCTGGGGCATCGGCCGAAAGCGCTCTTCGTGCCCCTGCGCATGGTGCAGCAGACCACCAATGCCGTCACTTTCAGCGACCTGCTCTCACGCCAAATCTGGCAGGTGTGGCTCTCGCTCGGGGCGTTCCAGACGCTCGAATACGCGCCCTGGGCTGGACCCTTCGAGCGCGAGCGCGCCCTCGCCATTGCTCGCCAGCAGGGGGCCGAGCTCCTGGTGGGGGGCTACATCAACCATTTCATGGACGGGGGATCGGGCGGCGAGAGCTCGGTGTCGCTCTCCATGGAGGTCTATGACGTAAAGACCGGGAACCTGCTCTGGTCGCTCGCCGAGGGCGGCAGCATGGAAGCCCGCAAGACGCACGACTTCTACCTGTTCTCCATCACGGAGCGCAACCCGGCCGATCCGTCGGGGCTCATCACCCGGAGCCTCGCCTGGGATATGGGGCGGCTCATCCTCGGTTGGGTGGATCCCTCGGCCGTGCAGGCGCAGGGCGACATCTCGCTGTGGGACAAGATCACGGGCAACGAGGCCTTCTAGGAGAGGCCGGCTGGTGCGGAAGGGCTGCCCGCAAAGGCGTCCCGCCGGGCTTCAGCCCTTGGAGCCAGCCCGGGAGGAGCCGTCCCTGGAGGGGGAGAGATTGTCCGTCTCCAGGGCGAGGTTGCGATTCCAGGCGCGGATGGCCGCCCCCTGGGTCACGGACCACTGCTGGAGCGTCTGGCCGCAGGCGCAGACGACGCGCCAGACCTCCTGACGGCGTCCGGGCGGGAGCATGGATTCCAGATGGGCGTCCGTGCCGCCGCAGGCAAGGCAGGGACGAATGGCGTGCGGGTCAAGTTCCTTCATGGCTTCATGGTAGCAAGTTTGCGCCAGGCGCACAAGAGCGCGGACGCCCTTGCGGGAGGCCTTGGCGTGTGCTAGTGTGGTGAAAAGCCCGGTCAGGCATGTGCAGGGCCCGGGCAGCCGCCACACCGCGTGCGCGGCGAAAACCCGTAAATGCGCCCCGGCGCGAGAAGGACAGCTCCATGTCACTCATCCCCGAAGATCTGCGCTACAGTAAGGACCATATGTGGGTCCGCATGAAGGATGGCGAGGCCGTCATCGGCGTCACCGACTACGCCCAGGCCCAGATGGACGGCATCACCTATATGCGCATCCCCTCCGCCGGCTCCCATCTTGCCGTGGGCGAGGTCTGCGGCATGGTGGAATCCTCCAAGCCCACCAAAGACCTCATTTGCCCGGTGAAGGGCGAGGTGGCGGAGGCCAATGTGGCGCTCGATTCCACGCCCGAGCTCTGCAACAAGGATCCTTACGGCAAGGGCTGGATCCTGCGCATCAAGACCGTGGAAGCTCCCAAGGACCTCATGGACGCGGCCGCCTACGCGGATTTCTGCAAGACTGCCTCCAAGTAACTCCTTTTGCGTCGCGCCCTGAGGGACAGCCCGCGGGGCGCGACGCCCTTCTCAGGCGAGCGCCTCCTCCACTATGGCCCCCGCAAGGACGACGCCGTCTTCATCGTAGAGCGTCGCCACCTGCCCGGCTGCCGTGGGAAAACAGGCTTCGGCAAAGCTGATGCAGAGCCTGGCCCCCTCCAGGCGCACAGTGGCCGCCGCAAGGCCGCCGCCGTAGCGGCAGCGGACAAGGGGACGCCGGGGCCAGAAACGCGGGTCCACCGCCACGTTCACGTCGCCCGCCACGCAGCCGCGCATCCCGAGCAGCCGGCGCGGCCCCACCACCAGCGTATTGGCCGCCACATCCTTGCGCAATACATGCAGCGCTTCCGCATGGGCGATCCCGAGGCCCCTGCGCTGGCCTTCGGTATAGCGCCACAGGCCTGCATGGATGCCAATGTGCCGCAGGGGGCGACGCTCCCCGGCATTTTCGCCTGCTGCCATCAATTTTTCTGGCAACGCTCCGGCTGGCGGGTCGTCTTCGCGGAGCAGGATCGGCCCCGGCCCCGGCGGCGTGAGGCCGAGTGACTGCCACTTCCGCTCAAGAAACTCGCGGTAGGCGTCCACCCCACCCGGGGCAAAGCAGATGTCGTGGCTCTCCTGGGGGACGGGCACTGCAAGGCCGGCCCCGGCCACAAGGGCGGCGCAGGCGGCCTTGTCCATGTCCGCCAGGGGAAAAATCACGCGCCGCAGGCGCTCCTGCGGCACGAGGGAGAGAAAATAACTCTGGTCCTTGGGCGCATGGGCGGCACGGGCCAGGAGCGGGCCCGGCGCTCCCGCGCGCGTGCCGTCCACGATGCGGGCATAATGCCCGGTGGCGAGGCGCTCCGCGCCCAGTTCAAGCGCCGCGTCAAGGAGCGCGCCGAACTTGATGTGCCGGTTGCACAGGGCGCAGGGATTGGGCGTGCGGCCCCGGGCATAGGCCCCGGCAAAAGGCGCGACCACCTCGCGGGCAAAGCGGTCGCGCAGGTCCGCCACGCGCAAGGGGACGCCAAGGGCGCGGCAGGCGGTCTCCAGGCCGGGCAGGGGTGTGAGGGAGGCGGCGGACGCTTCCGCCAGAAGGGCGTGCAGGGCCACAACCTCATGCCCGGCCCTTTGCAGAAGCAGCAGGGCGCAGAGGCTGTCCACGCCGCCGCTGACGGCTACGGCGATGCGCATGGACGCGAAGGGGCCAAAACTTAAAGTATCTGATTAAGGAATTGCCGCAAACGCGGATGCCGCGGGGCGGTGAAGAGCGTCTCGGGCTGGCCGGATTCCACGATCTGCCCGTGGTCCATGAAGATGCAGCGGTCCGCCACGGTTCGCGCAAAGCCCATTTCGTGCGTCACGCAAATCATGGTCATGCCTTCTTCGGCCAGCGTCACCATGACGTCCAGCACTTCGCCCACCATTTCCGGATCGAGCGCGGAGGTGGGCTCGTCAAAGAGCATGATGGCGGGCTGCATGGCGAGCGCCCGGGCAATGGCCACGCGCTGCTGCTGGCCGCCGGAGAGCATGGCCGGGTACACATTGGCCTTGTCGCTGATGCCCACCTTCTTAAGCAGGGTGAGGGCGCGGGCCTCGGCCTCCTCGGCATGGAGACCGAGCAGCCGGATGGGGGCCATGGTCAGGTTCTGGAGCACGGTCTTGTGCGGGAAGAGGTTGAACTGCTGGAAGACCATGCCGAGATTGCGGCGCACCAGATTGATGTTGTTCTTCGGGTCATTGATGTTCACGCCCTGCACGCAGATCTCGCCCTTGTCGATCTCCTCCAGGCGGTTGATGGAACGCAGCAGGGTGGACTTGCCCGAGCCCGAGGGCCCGATGATAACCACGCGCTCGCCCGGGGTCACATTGAGGCTCACATCCTGGAGAGCGGGAAGCTGCCCGAAGTATTTCCAGACATGGCTGATGGTGATGATGGGGGCGTTTTCGCGGTCTTCCGAGGTGGTGCTCATGGCGCGGTCCGGGTGAGGGTGTGGGATGCCGGGTATCGGGGACGCAGGTTTCGAGGCTAGTGGAATGTGCTATTTTCGTCAAGAAAGGCGCGTCGTCCCCGCAAGGCATGCGG
>CAMWTD010000027.1 GCA_947177085.1 uncultured Desulfovibrio sp. | reverse complement strand
CCAGTTCCTCGCCCACGCCGCGGATGAGCCCGGAGGAAAGATAAAGGCGGATGCCTTCGGCCGTGGCCGGGAGCAGCTCTTCGGCCTCGGAAAATTCCACCTGGCGTCCGAAGCGCGGGTTTGTGGTCCAGCGGCCGCGCACGCGCAGGCGCGCCCCGGCCTTGGGCTGGGTCATGTGGCCCACGCAGGCCACCGGGTCCCGTTGGCCGCGCGGCACGGGTCGGACGCCCGGGCCTTTGCCGCGCCCGCTGTCCCGCGCCGCGTCCCCGTCCGGCAAGAGGCGGAGCACCGTGAAGCCATTGTCCGCATTATGGAAGACAATGCGCTCCACCGTGCCCGTGAGTTCCACGGCGTCGGCGTCCCGCAGCAGGGGCAGCTCCGGCCGGCGGCCCATCAGGCGCTCTCCGGGGCCGCGCCCGCCCTCACAGGTATTCCCCGGCGGCCATGCGCCGCTGGAGAAGCAGGGCGTCGGCCAGCGCAAGGGCCGTCATGGCGGAAAGCACAGGCACGATGCGCGGGATGGCGGCAAGGTCGTGGCGGCCGCCCACGGTGACGCTCGCGGCCCTGCCCTCTGTGTCCACCGTGGCCTGTTCCCGCGCGATGGAGGCGATGGGCTTCACCGCCACCTGAAGCACGATGTCCTGCCCGCTGGAAATGCCCCCCAGGATGCCCCCCGCGTGGTTGCTGCCGAAGCGGGCGCGGGGCATGTGGCCGCAGCCCTCCCGGCCTTGGGCGGGCATGAGGGGGTCGTTGTTGGCCGAGCCGCGGCTGCGGGCCGCCGCGAAGCCGTCGCCCACCTCCACGCCCTTGACCGCGCCCACGCTCATGAGCGCATGGGCGAGCGTGGCGTCCAGGCGATCAAAGACGGGCTCGCCAAGGCCCGCGGGAACCTGCTCGGCCACGATGCGCACGATGCCGCCAAGGGTGTCGCCGGCCGCCCGGGCCTCGGCCACGGCTGCGTCCCAGAGCGGCGGGGCGCCCTCGGAGGCGGCGAAATAGGGCCTCGCCGCGGCGTCCTTCATCTCGATTTCCGCCTCGGGCACGGCAATGCCGCCGAGCTCCACGCAGGCCGCGCGGATGACCGTGCCGCATTCCACGGTGAGCAGCTTGCGGGCAATGGCCCCGCCGGCCACGCGGGCCGCGGTCTCCCGGCCCGAGGAGCGGCCGCCGCCCCGGTAGTCGCGGAAGCCGCCGAATTTCTGGTGGTAGCCCCAATCCGCGTGCCCGGGCCGGAACAGCGTCGCCAGGTTGCCGTAATCGCGCGAGCGCTGATCCTCGTTGGCGATATAGAAGGCAATGGGCGTGCCCGTGGTGAGGCCCTCGAACACGCCGGAGAGCAGCCGCACCGTATCCGGCTCCTTCCGCTTCGTGGAGGCCGGCCCCTGCCCGGGGCGGCGCAGGTCGAGCTCGGCCTGCAGGTCGGCCTCGTCCAGGGGCAGGCCCGCGGGGCAGCCGTCGAGCACGCCGCCGAGGCCCGGGCCGTGGGATTCGCCGAAGGTGGTCAGGCGCAGGACGCGCCCGAAAGTATTGCCCGCCATGTCTCACGTCCTGTCTTGGGGGATCGGGGGGCCGCGGACCCCTGCGACGGCCGGGGCGCGTGGCCGCCTGAGTATAGGAGAGGGCCGCCGCCCTGACAAGCCGCGCGGGGCCGCTCCACCCGGGGGGCGACGCACTTGCAAAAGGCCGCCCGATGCCTGTAGTCTGCCCTTGCCGCCGGCGCTTTCCGGCGGCGCACCACAAGCGGGAGGGGGCGCATGGCCCGGCACGGTTTCACTTTGGCTGAAGAACGGCAACTGCCCGAGGTGGGCGGCACGGCGCGGCTCTGGCGGCATGACGCCACCGGGGCCGAACTGCTTTCCATCGTCAATGCGGATGAGAACAAGTGCTTCGGCGTCAGCTTCCGCACCCCGCCCGCCGATTCCACGGGCGTGGCCCACATCCTCGAGCATTCCGTGCTCTGCGGCTCCGAGCGCTACCCGGTGAAGGAGCCATTCGTGGAGCTGCTCAAGGGCTCGCTCCAGACCTTCCTCAACGCCTTCACCTTTCCGGACAAGACCTGCTATCCCGTTGCCAGCGCCAATTTGCAGGATTTTTACAACCTCATCGACGTCTACCTCGACGCGGTCTTCCACCCGCGCATCAGCGAGGACATCTTCCGCCAGGAGGGCTGGCACGTGGAGGCGGGGCCCGGGGAGGCCCCCTGGACCTACAAGGGCGTGGTCTACAACGAGATGAAGGGGGCCTATTCCTCGCCCGATTCCGTGCTCGCCGAAAAGAGCCAGCAGGCGGTCTTTCCCGACACGCTCTACAGCCTCGACTCCGGCGGGGACCCGGAGCGCATCCCCGACCTTTCCTATGCCGCCTTCAGGGAGTTCCACCGCCGTCACTACCAGCCGGGCAACGCGCGCTTCTTCTTCTGGGGGGACGACCCGGAGGACGAGCGTCTCGCGCGCATCGACGCGGAGCTTCAGCGCCTTGCAAGCCGCGCGCCCGAGCCGGCGGACGAGGCCGTGCCCCTGCAGAAGCGCCTCGCCGCGCCGCGCCGGGTGGAAGTGCCCTATGCGGCCGCCCCCGGGGAGACGCGCGCGCTCTTCACCGTCAACTGGCTTTTGGGCGAGCGCGGCGACGTGGCCGAGGCCCTGCTCATGGAAATGCTGGAGCATATCCTCGAGGGGCTGCCCGGCTCGCCGCTCAGGCTCGCGCTGATAAGCTCCGGTCTCGGCGAGGACACAACGGGCTGCGGCCTCGAGACGGATTTGCGCCAGATGTACTATTCCACGGGTCTCAAGGGCGTGGCGCTCGAGGACGTTCCCCGCGCCGAGGCCCTCATCCTTGACACCCTGCGCGGACTTGCCGAAAACGGCATCCCGCGCGAAGCCGTGGAGGCCGCGGTCAACAGTGTGGAATTCGCCTACCGCGAGAACAATTCCGGCCGCTTCCCGCGCGGGCTTGCCGCCATGATCCAGGCGCTCTCCACCTGGCTCTATGGCGGCGACCCGCTCGCGCCGCTCGCCTGGGAGGCTCCGCTTCAAGCCATCAAGGCCCGCATCGCCGCCGGGGAGCCGGTCTTTGAGGAGGCGCTCGCCCGCAATTTCCTCGACAATCCGCACCGCGCCCATGTGGTGCTGTTGCCGGACGCGAAGCTGGGCGAAACGCGCCTTGCCGCCGAGGCCGCGCGGCTCGAGGCCCTGCGGGCCGGGGCGTCGCCGCGTGAGCGCGCCCGCATCGAGGAGGAGACGCGCCGCCTGGAGGAAGCCCAGGCCGCGCCGGACAGCCCCGAGGCGCTGGCCACCATCCCGGCCCTGGGCCTTTCCGACCTTCCGCCGCGCAACAAGCCGTTGCCGCTTGCGGAGCGAAGCCTTCCGCAGACGGCGCTCGCCCACGAGCTGCCCACAGCAGGCATCGCCTATGCGAGCCTGCTCTTGCCCGTGACGCGGCTCCCCGAGCGGCTTTTGCCGCTTTTGCCGCTCTTTTGCCGGGCCCTCACCGAGACGGGCACGGCCCGGCGGGACATGGCCGCCCTTGGCGCGCACATGGCCGCCAAGACGGGCGGCGTGGGCGCGACGCCGCTCACGGGCCTGAAACTCGGCAGCCGCGAGACCTTCTGCCATGTGGCGCTCTCCGGCAAGGCCGTGTATGACAAGATCCCGGACCTCTTCGCCATCATGGAGGAGGTCCTGCTGGAGCCCGCGCGGGACAGCGACATGCTCGCCGAGCGCCTCGGCCAGATGCTGCTCGAGGAAAAGGCCCGGCTCGAATACGGCATCCAGGCGGCCGGCCACGCCACGGTGAGCGCGCGCCTGCGCGCCCGTTACACCGGGGAGGGGGCCCTCGCCGAGCGGCTCGCCGGGCTCAGCTATCTGGAGTCCGTGCGCGCCTTGCTTGGCCGCCTTGAGGAAGCGCCGGAAAGCGTGCTCGCCGACCTTGAGGAGCTGCGTCGCCGCATCGTTACGGGCGGGGGCGTCATCTTCGACTGCACGGCCGAGGCCGAGGGCCTCGCGCTTGCCGAGAGCCACGCGGCGTCGCTGCTGGCGCGCCTGCCGGGGGGCTCCGCGCCCGCGGACGGGGTCGACATCGCCGCCTTCGCGCCCATGACAGGGCTCCCCCGGGCCGAGGCCCTTATCACCCCGGCACAGGTCAACTATGTGGGCAAGGCCGCCAATCTCTATGACCTCGGCTATGCGTGGCACGGCTCGGCCAGCGTCATCCTGCGCTACCTGCGCATGGGCCGCCTCTGGGACGAGGTGCGCGTGCGCGGCGGGGCCTACGGGGTGTTCTGCAATCTCGATCGCGTGGGGGGCACGCTTGTCTGCGCCTCCTACCGCGACCCCAATGTGGAGCGCACCATCGCCGCCTATGACGGGCTCGCCGACTTCCTGCGCGGCGTGCCGCCGGACCGGGCGCGGCTCACCCAGGCCATCGTGGGGGCCGTGGGCGACCTTGACGCCTATTTGTTGCCCGACGCGCGCGGGGCCCGGGCCCTCGGGACCTGGCTTTCCGGCAATACCGAGGTACTGCGCCAGCGCACGCGCGAAGAGATGCTCGCCACCACCGCCGAGGACTTCGTGCGCTTCGCCGACACGCTGGAGAAGGCCGCCGAAGCCGGGGAAATCAGCGTGCTCGGCGGCCCGAAGGCCGAAGCCGCCGCCAGGGCCGGGGGCTGGGCGAGCCGGAACATTCTTTAAGGGGGGAGTCATGGTTGACGGCAACGCGGCCGGGGAACCGGGGATGGACGCGGCCGACGGCGAGCGCCCCTGCCTGCTCGTCCTCGGGATGCACAGGAGCGGCACAAGCGCCCTGACCCGCGGGCTCATGGCGCTCGGCGCGAGCCTGGGCGACAGGCTGCTCCCCCCGGATTCCTGCAATCCGCGCGGGTTTTTTGAGGACGAGGACATCTATGCCGTCAATTTTCACCTGATGGACGCCCTGGGCTACACCTGGGACAACCCCGCGCGCCTTGCGCCGCCCCGCTTGCGGGAGGAGGCGACAGGCGGGCGCGGGCAGGAGGCGCTCCGGCTTTTGCGCGCCAAGACGGCCGAGGGCGGCCTCGCCGCCTTCAAGGACCCGCGCTTCTCACGGCTGATGCCCTTCTGGCGTCCGCTCCTGGCGTCCGCGGGGCTCGCTCCGCGCTGCGTCCTTGCCCTGCGCCATCCCGATGCCGTGGCGCAATCGCTGGCGCGCCGCGACGACATGGAGCCCGTGCTCGCCCATGCCCTGTGGCTGCGCCACACGCTGGACGCGCTGGACGGCAGCCGGGGCCTGCCCCGGGTGCTCGTGTCCTATGACCGCCTTTTGGCCGCCCCGGCCCGGGAACTGGCGCGCGTCGGGCACGCCTTGGGGCTTGCGGTGGATACGGCGGCGCTGGCCGAATTTTCGCGGGACTTTCTCGATGCCGGGCTCCGCCACCACAAGCCAGGCGACGCCCCCGCGGGCGTCGGGGAGCCCGGGCCCCTGGGCCGTCTCGCCCTGCGCCTTTATGCGGGGCTCGAGCCCTTGGCCGCCGCGCCGCCGGAAGCCTTGGAAGCGGGCCTCGAAAAGGGCTCCCTCCTGTGCCTGCGGGAGGAGTGCGCGCGCATCCTCGACGAGGCGACAACGCTATGAAGCTGGCGGCCCCCTCCCTTGTGCTGCCCGGTACTGTGGCGGAAAACGCGCGCTTTCTCGCTGGCCGGGTGGAGGAGGCGGGCCTCTGCTGCTTTGAGACGGCGGGATGCCTCGCCTATACGGAGGCCGACCTGCCCCGGGACCTGGCGGCGCTCCCCCTGCGCTGGCATGTGCATTTGCCCGTTGACCTGCCCTGGGGGGAGGGCGGCGAGGCCGCAGCCGCTGCGGCCCTGGCGGTTTTCGGGCGCGTCGCGTATCTCTCGCCCCGGCTCGCCGTGCTGCATCCGCCCACGGATTGCCCGGCAGACGCCGCCCGCGAGGCGCTCGCCGCCTTTGGCCGCCGCTGGCGCAGGGAGGCCGCGCCCCCGCTCCTGCTCGAAAATATCCCCGGCTGCCAGTTGACGGAGCTCGGCGCGGCCTTTCTGGAAGGGGAGGGCCTGGGCGTCTGTCTGGACGTTGGGCATCTCCTGGGCTATGCTCAGGCCGAACTTCTGGCGTCCGGGCTCCCGGAGCGGGCGCGCCTCGTCCACTGGAGCGCGCCCGGACCACATCCCGGCAAGGACCGCCATCTGCCGCTGCCGGCGCTCACCGGGGGGCAAGGGGCCGTGGCGCGCGCCCTGTTGCGGCGCATTTCGCCCGGGGCCGCGCACCTCGTGGAGGTCTTTGACTGGCCCGGGGTGGAGGCCTCGCGGCGCTGGCTCGTCGCGGCCCGGGCGCAAGCCCATCCGGCGGCGCGGCCCGCTTGAGAGGAGGCGTGGCGTGAATCAGGAACAGGTTCTGGCCTTCAGGCTGTGGCGGCAGGCCCTGGTGAAGGACGAGCGCTGGTGCATCCTCATCAATGCCGACCCGGACGCCCTGGCCTCGGCGCTGGCCCTCAAGCGCATCATGCACCCGCGTACGCGCTCGGTGGACATCATGCGCATCAACGAGGTGACGCGGCCGGACAACCTCGCCATGGTGCGCTACCTGCGCATCCCGGTAAAACCCTGGCAGCCGGAGCGCGCCCCGGCCTATGACCACTTCGCCATGGTGGATTCGCAGCCCGCGCACCACCCGGCCTTTGCGGGCCTTATCTACAGCCTCATCATCGACCATCACCCGCTCACCGACCTCACCGGGCTGCTCGCGCCGGACGCCTTTTGCGACATCAGGACGGACGTGGGCGCGACCAGCAGCATGATGACGCGCCTGCTCCAGGCGCTGCGCCTCACGCCCGGGCCCCTGCTGGCCACGGCCCTGCTCTACGGCATCCGCACGGATACAGGGGCTTTCGAGCGCTCCGGCGGCGAGGAGGACCTGCGCGCCTACCAGTGGCTCTCCCACCATGCCGACGCCAACCTCCTCAGGCGCATCAGCAGAAGCGAATACCTGCGCGCCTGGCTGCCCTTCTTTTCCCGCGCCTTCCGCAGCCTCACGGATTGCCGCGGCGGCGGGGCCTATGCCGCGCTCGGCGAGATCAAGAGCGCGGACCTGCTCGTCTCCGTGGCGGACTTCTTCACCCGCGTCCACGGCCTCAAGTGGATCGCCGTGAGCGGCATCGTGGGCAAGACCGGCATCGTCATCTTTCGCGGCGACGGCAGCCGCGACATCGGCCGCTTCGCCGACGCCTGCTTTTATGACGTGGGCACGGCCGGGGGCCACCGCAACATGGGCCGCGCGGAATTTCCCCTCGCCGCCGTGCCCGACGGCGTGAAGCCCGCGGATTTCGTGCTCAGGCGGCTCATGACCCGCAAGGTGCGCCCCCGCTGCCACGCGCCCATTCCGCTGCCCGCTACCATGGCGACCTCCGGCGCTGCGGGCCACGCGCAGGCATGAGCGGCCGCGCGGTTGCGCCCGGAAGGGCCCCGGAAAAAGCCCTGGATGCGGGCGCGGACGCCCGCGCCATCGAGGCGACGGCAGCCGAGATAGCGCACCTGGCCAGGCGCGATGCGGCCCTCGCCCGCCTTATGGAGGCTGTGGGGCCCCTGCGGCGCGAGCGCCTGCCCGATCCCTTCATGGCCCTTGTCCACGCCATTGCGGGCCAACAAATATCAGGGGCCGCGCATGCCTCGGTCTGGCGCAGGCTGCGCGAGGCCTTCCCCCGCTTCACGCCCGAAACGCTCGCCGCCGCAACGCTGGAAGAGCTACGCGCCTGCGGACTCTCGCTGCGCAAGGCCGGGCATATCCGCGAGATCGCGCGCCGCGCCGGGAGCGGCGAGCTGGACCTTGCGAGCCTGGCGGCGCTGGACGACGCCGCGCTCTGCGCCGCGCTCCGCGAGCTCCCCGGGGTTGGCCAGTGGACCGCCGAAATGCTGATGATCTTCTGCCTCGGCCGCAGGGACGTGCTGAGCCTGGGGGATTTCGGCATCCGCAAGGGCCTGAGGATGCTTTACGGAAAGCGCGAACTCACCCCGGCCTTCCTCGCGCGGGTGCGCAAGCGCTATTCGCCCTGCGCCTCGGCGGCGAGCCTCTACCTCTGGGCGCTGGCCGGGGGCGCGGGCGGCCCGGACTACAGCGACCCGGCGCGGGCGCGGAAGAAAAAGGTAGCCACGGGCCGGACGGCGAAGAAGGGCGGGGCTGCCCCGCAAGGGCGCAGACGCCGTGAGGAGGAGCAGCAATGAAGGCCAGCATTTCCGTGGCCGACAGGCCGGGCAGGATGCCGCAAATCATGTTCGCGGGGCCGCTCGCCCCCATTTGCGCGAAGCTCGCCGCCCTGGGCTTTGACGGCATCGACCTCTTCTTCCCCGATCCCCTCGCGGCCGATGCGGCGGCGGCCCGCGCCGCCCTTGACGAAAGCGGCCTCAAGGCGGCCATGCTTTCCGCGCAGGGCGACCTCATGGCCCGGGGACTCTTCCTCAACCGGCCCGGTGCGCTCCCGGAGCTGCTGGAAGGTTCGCGCCGGCATCTCGCCATGTGCGCGGAACTCGGCGCGAGATCCATCGTGGGCTTTTTCCGGGGCCAGCATAAGGATGTCCCGGGCGGACGCGCCGAGAGCCTGAAATGCATGGCCGGGGGCCTCGCCGCGTATTGCGGCCTCGCCGAAACCTTCGGCGTGGGCGTCCTGCTCGAGCCCATTAACAGGTACGAAATGGATTCCATCCATACGGTGGCCGAGGCGCTCGCCCTGCGCGAACAGGCGGGCGCGCCCGCGAACCTCGCCATCCTGCCGGACGTCTTTCACATGAATATCGAGGAATCCTCCCCCAGCGCGGCCGTCGCCCTCGCCGGGAAGCATATCGGCCATGTGCATTTTGTGGATAATACCCGCGCCGTGCCGGGGCTGGGCTGCCTCGCGCTTGGGGCGCTGGCGCAATGCCTGGGCGCGGCGGGCTATGACGGCTTTCTCGGCATGGAGGCCGTGCCGGGAGCGGACCCGGAGGCCGAGGCCCGCGCCGGCCTCGCCACGCTGCGCGTCCTGCTGTCGCGGCCGGGCTTGCGCGGGAAGTAGGAAGGAGGCGGCATGTTTTCCCTGAACGGCAAGATCGCGTTCATCACCGGCTCGAGCCGGGGCATCGGCCTTGGCATCGCCCGGGCGCTGGCCCGGCAGGGCGCGGACATCCGGCTCTCCGCCGTTCACCGCGAGGGGCTCGACGCCGCCGTGGAGAATTTGCGGCGCGACTTCCCGGAGCGGCGCGTCAGCGGCATCCTCTGCGACGTGACGAGCCAGGAAAGCGTGGACGCCGCCATGCGCGCCCTCCGGAGCCAGGGGGGCCTCCATATCCTCGTCAACAACGCGGGCATCAACCTGCGCGCGCCCGTGGCCGACATGCCCGACGAGCTCTGGCAACGGATGCTGGATACGGACGTCACCGGGGTCTTCCGGGTGTGCCGGGCGGCGCTGCCGCTGCTCAGGGGCCACGGCGGCAAGGTCATCAATCTCTGTTCGCTCATGAGCGAGATCGCCCGGCCCGGCATTGCGCCCTATGCCGCGGCCAAGGGGGCGGTGCGCCAGCTCACCCGGGCGCTGGCCACGGAATGGGCCGGATACAATATCCAGGTCAACGGCGTAGCACCCGGCTTCATCGCCACGGACATGAACAGGCCCCTCATGGAGGAGGCCGCGCTCAACGGCTACATCATGCGCCACACGCCCGCGAAGCGCTGGGGCACGCCGGACGAGGTGGGCGGCGTCGCCGCCTTCCTGGCATCGCCGGCGGCGGATTTCATCACCGGGCAGATCCTCTTCGTGGACGGCGGCTTCATGGCCTCGCTCTAGGTCCCGGCTTTGGGGCCCGCCGTCCCTTCCCTTCCCCCGGCAACCACCAGCAGGGTCGCCCCCACGATGAGGCAGCCCCCGAAAATCTCCCGCCCGCTGATGCTCTCGCCAAGAAAAATCAGGGAGAGGCTCACGGCCGTGACCGGCTGCAGCGCGCCGAAGATGGCCGTGGGCGTGGGCCCGTTGGCGGCAATGGCCCGCAGCGTGAAGATGAGCGAGAGCACCGTGGGAAAGAGCGCGAGACAGGCGACGTTGCCCCAGGCGAAGAGCGTGCCCGGGAGGGTGAGGCCGCCGCTCCACGGCAGGATGGCCACAAAGACAAGGCCCCCGAAGAGCAGTTGCCAGAGGAGGGAGCGCACGGGCGGGATGAGCGCCAGCGCCCGCGAGACCTTCACCATGACGAGGTAGACGGCATAGGTGAGGGAGGAGAGGAAGATGAGCGCAAAGCCCCTCACGTTGACGCCCGCGCCCTCGGCGGGCTGCATGAGCAGCGCGAGGCCAGCGGCCGCGAGCCCGAGGCACACGCCGGTGATAAGCCGGAATTTTTCATGGAAAAACAGGGTCATGAGCAGGGAAGTCAAGACGGGATACATGAAGAGCAGGGTGGAGGCGAGGCCCGCGTTCATGAAGCGGTAGGCCTCGTAGAGCGCCAGCGAGGAAAGGCCCATGATGACGCCCGACACGGCGAGCGGCAGCGCCTCGCCGCGCTCGGGCAGCAGCCTTTGGGAACGGCCGATGATGATGGCCGCGAGCAGCGGGATGCCGAGCAAATAGCGGAAGACCAGCACCGAGACCGCGTCCATGCCGCCGTAAAGGGGCACGGCGAAGAGCGGGTTTGTGCCGTAAAAGGCGGCGGCCAGCGCCGCGAAGATATAGCCGTTGAAGCGGCCGCGCCGGGGCCCGGGGGCGGCCATGTCCGGGCCCGTCGGCCTGTTGCGGAAGTTCATTGTCTTAATGTCAAGAGCCGGGTGTTGACATTATCCACGGCGGTCTTTGTGGCATCGGGCTCGGACGCTGTCAAGGACCGCGACAGTGGAGGCGGGCGCGTCCCCACGGCTGGGGGCGCGGACGTTGCGGCGCGTGACGCCCTGTTGGCGCGCTGGCGAGGACGCGCTTTTTTCTGCGTTGCGAGGGGGCGGAAGCGGGCCAGGATCCCCGCGTGCGCGCGGGGCTGTTGCAAAAATGCACAGGGGAAAGAGTGCGCGGACGCGGAAGGTGCAGTGTTTTTTTGGCCCCGGAGTCCCCTGCGGAAGATTCGCGGCAAAAGCGGTTGTCATTTCCAAAAAAAAGGTGTATGCGTTTAGAGTGGTTATATGGCTTTTGCCCCAACGCCGCCTGTACTTTCGGGCCATTCCCGTCCAGGCAGCGTCAGGCATGTTTTTTCGTGTGTTCCGTCCCGTTTTGTTGCCAACAGAAAGGAGGAAGTCACAATGCATTTGACCCCCAGAGAGCAGGACAAGGTTCTGCTGCTTTCCATGGGCATCATCGCCGAGCGCCGGCTCAAGAAAGGGCTGAAGCTCAACTACCCCGAGGCGGTCGCCTACATCACTTCCGCCGCGCTCGAGGGCGCGCGCGAGGGCAAGACCGTTGAAGAGGTCATGCACGATTCCGCGCAGGTGCTCAAGAAGGAACAGGTCATGGAAGGCGTGGCCGACATGATCGACCTGCTCCAGGTGGAGGCCGTGTTCACGGACGGCTCCAGGCTCGTTTCCATCCATCAACCGATCAAGTAGAGGGTGTTGACGTGGCAGACTCCAAAACCCAGACGTATTCGACCCCGCAGGGCGTCTTTGAAGGCACGCCCCCCATCGACTATCCCAAGACGCCGGGCTTCGCGCCCAAGACCCCGTGCCCGGTGGGCGGCGTCATCCTTGCCGACGGCGACATCACCTACAACGCCAACCGCCGCACCGCCAAGGTGGTGGTGCACAACACGGGCGACCGCCCGGTGCAGGTGGGCAGCCATTTCCACTTCTTTGAGGTGAACCGCTATCTCGAGTTCGACCGCGCGGCGGCCTTCGGCAAGCACCTGAACATCCCGGCCACCACGGCCATCCGCTTCGAGCCCGGCGAGGAGAAGGAAGTGGAGCTCGTGGCCTTCGGCGGCAAGCGCCGGGTCATCGGCTTCAACGACCTCACCGACGGCTATACCGGCCTTGAGGACACGCCCACCTACTACCCGGTGCGTATCCGCGCGCTCAAGAAGATGGCGCTCATGGGCTTCAAGTCGGTCTCCGAGGCCGAGGCCGAGTCCGAAGTGAACGAGGCCGAACTTTCTGCCAAGGGCAAGGGGGGGAAGTAAAAAATGGCAATCATTTCCAGGAAACAGAATAACGACCTTTTCGGCCCCACCACGGGCGACAAGATCCGCCTCGGCAACACCGACCTTTATGTGGAGATCGAGAAGGACCTGCGCGTCTACGGCGACGAAACGGTCTACGGCGGCGGCAAGACCCTGCGCGACGGCATGGGCACGGCCAATGAAATCACCACCAGGGCCGGCTCCCTCGACCTCGTCATCACCAACGTGACCGTCATCGACCCGGTGCTCGGCGTCATCAAGGCCGACGTGGGCGTGAAGGACGGCAAGATCGCGGGCATCGGCAAGGCCGGCAACCCCAACGTCATGGACGGCGTCTCCCCGAACCTCTGCACCGGCCCCTCCACGGACGCCATCTCGGGCGAGCACTGCATCCTCACGGCGGCGGGCATCGACGGCCATGTGCACATGGTGGCCCCGCAGCAGGCCTACAACTGCCTCTCCAACGGCATCACCACCCTCATCGGCGGCGGCGTGGGCCCCACGGACGGCTCCAACGGAACCACCATCACCTCCGGCGTGTGGAACGTGCAAAAGATGCTCGAGGCCACCGAGGGCCTGCCCATCAACATGGGCTTCCTCGGCAAGGGCAATTCCAGCGTGAAGGACACCCTGGAGGAGCAGATCGTCGCCGGCTGCTGCGGCTTCAAGGTCCACGAGGACTGGGGCTCCACCTGCGCCGCCATCCGCAAGGCGCTCACCGTGGCCGACCAGATGGACGTGCAGGTGGCCATCCACACCGACACGCTCAATGAAAACGGCTATGTGGAAGACTCCATCGCCGCCATCGACGGCCGCGCCATCCACACCTACCACACCGAGGGCGCGGGCGGCGGCCATGCCCCCGACCTTCTGAAAGTGGCCTCCATGGCCAACGTGCTTCCGTCCTCCACCAACCCGACCCTGCCCTTCGGCATCAACTCGGAGGCGGAACTCTTCGACATGATCATGGTCTGCCACAACCTGAACCCGGGCATCCCCTCGGACGTGGCCTTCGCCGAAAGCCGCGTGCGCCCGGAGACGCAGGCCGCCGAAAACGTGTTCCACGACCTCGGCATCATCTCCATGGTCTCCTCCGACTCGCAGGCCATGGGCCGCGTGGGCGAGTCCTTCATGCGCGCCTTCCAGATGGCCTCCTACATGAAGCAGGTGCGCGGCAAGCTCCCCGAAGACAGCGACAGCAACGACAACTTCCGCGTGCTGCGCTATCTCGCCAAGGTGACCATCAACCCGGCCATCACCTACGGCTTCAGCGACTTGCTCGGCTCCATCGAGGTGGGCAAGATGGCCGACCTCGTGCTCTGGGAGCCGGCCTTCTTCGCCACCAAGCCCAAGCTCGTCATCAAGGGCGGCCTCATCAACTGGGCCAACATGGGCGATTGCAACGCCTCTCTGCCCACGCCGCAGCCCAAGATCATGCGGCCCATGTACGGCAGCTTCGGCCGCGCCATGCCCCGCACCTGCGTGCGCTTCACGTCGCAGGCGGCCATGGACGCGGGCCTCGCCGACAAGATCCGCACCGACAATATCCTCTACCCGGTGTGCAAGACCCGCCAGATCGGCAAGGCCGACATGGTGCGCAACGGCGCCATGCCGCAGATCGAGGTCGATCCCGAGACCTTCAAGGTCTATGTGAACGGCACTCTCGCCACGGTTCCGCCGGCCAAGGAGCTGTCGCTCGCGCAGCTCTACTGGTTCAGCTAGACCGTCATATCCCCGGGGGCGTCCGTCAGGCGGACGCCTCCGGGCCTTTTTCAGGGGCGGCCCGACGCCCCTTAACCTTTCAAAACCGACACCTCATGGAAATCTGCACCAGCATCCTCGGCAACCTGCACGACTCCGAGTGGAAGGAGCGCCTTTCCGGGCTCGACATCGAATATATCCCGCTGGACCAGTGGACGGCCCAGAAATCGCGCTTTCTCGCCGTAAGCGAGCGCGGCACGGAATACCCCATCGCGCTCAAGCGCCAGTCGCAGGTGGTGGACGGCGACATCGTGTTTTATGACGCCGACAAGGGCCATGTGGCGGCGCTCAGGCTCGACCTCAACCCGGTGCTCGTGCTTGACCTCTCCTCCCTCGTCGGCGAAAGCCCGGAGACGGTCATCCGCCGCAGCCTCGAGCTCGGGCACGCCATCGGCAACCAGCACTGGCCGGCCGTGGTCAAGGGCGTGAAGATCTATGTGCCGCTCACCGTGGACAAGAAGGTCATGCTCTCGGTCATGGACACCCACCACCTCGAGGGCGTGAGCTACGAATTTCAGCCCGGCCGGGAGGTCATCCCCTACATGGCCCCGCACGAGATCCGCCGGCTCTTCGGCGGGGCCTCGCACGGCAGCCACGAACACGCGCACGGGCATGACCATTCCCATGATCATCACCATGAGCATGGGCATGACCACGGGCACGACCATCACCACGGGCATCACCATGAGCACTGAGGCTCAAGCCGCCGCCCCCGCAGCCGGCGCGCCTTCCGCCGCCACGCCTTCCATGGGCGGCCTGTTCCGGCTCATCCAGATGACGGACTCCGCCTTCCCGGTGGGCACCTTCTCCTTTTCCAACGGCCTCGAGACAGCGGCGCACCTCGGCCTCGTGCACGATGCCGCGACGCTCAGGGAATATGCGCGCTCGGTTGCGCAGCAGGCGGCCTTCAGCGACGGCGTGGCCGCCCTTCTCGCCTTCCGCGCCGCCCGCAAGGGGGACTATGAGGCCCTCCGCGCGGCCGACCGCGATCTCTTGCTCTTCAAGATGAACGACGAGGCGAGGCTCATGCTCTGTCGCATGGGCAAGAAATTCGCGGAGCTCGGCCTCCGGCGTCACGGGCCGGAAAGCCTTTTCGGCCGCTGGCTTGCCGACATCGAGGCGGGCTCGACGCCGGGAACCTTCCCCGTGGCCCAGGGCATCGCCTTCGCCCTGGACGGCCTCGGCGAAAGGGAACTCTATGTGTCGCACCAGTACGGCGTCATCAACATGGTGCTCTCCGCGGCGTTGCGCCTGGTGCGCGTTTCGCACTACGACACGCAGAAGATCCTCTCCGAGCTCGGCGGCGAGGTGGAGGGCATGTATGAAAAGGCCCGCACCATGGGCTTTGAGAACATGAACGCCTTCGTTCCCGAGATGGACATCCTGGCGTCGCTGCACGAGAAGGGCAGCATGCGCATGTTCATGAACTGAGCCTGACGGCACAAACGCTTGCGAGGATATATGTCTACCTGCAGGATCGGCGTCGGCGGCCCGGTGGGCAGCGGCAAGACCGCGCTCATCGAGGCCATCACCCCCCGCCTCATGGAGCGCGGCATGAACGTGCTCATCATCACCAACGACATCGTCACCACCGAGGACGCCAAGCATGTGCGCAAGACCTTGAAGGGCATCCTCATGGAAGACCGCATCATCGGCGTGGAGACAGGGGCCTGCCCGCACACGGCCGTGCGTGAGGACCCCTCCATGAACATCGCCGCCGTGGAGGAGATGGAGGCGAAATTCCCGGACGCGGACGTGGTGCTTATCGAGTCCGGCGGGGACAACCTCACCCTCACCTTCAGCCCGGCCCTCGTGGACTTTTTCATCTATGTCATCGACGTGGCCGCTGGCGACAAGATCCCGCGCAAGGACGGCCCGGGCATCTCGCAGAGCGACATCCTCGTCATCAACAAGACGGACTTGGCCCCCTATGTGGGGGCCTCGCTCGACGTCATGGACCACGACAGCAAGCTCATGAGGCCGGGCAAGCCCTTTGTGTTCACCAATTCGCTCACCGGCGAGGGCATCGACGAGCTTGTCTCGCTGATTTTCAAGATGGCGCTCTTCGACAAGGTTGAGGGGAACTGAGGCCCATGGCGCAGCTTCACTATTCCGACGCCCCCAAGGTCGATTTTGACGCCATGCCGGAGCTTTCGGGCTTCACCGAGCAGCCCCAGGCCATGTATGTGGGCTGCCCGGGCAAGCACGGCTACCTCAACCTCGGCTTCGAGAAAAACCGCGAGGGGAAATCCATCCTGCGCGAGCTGGACCGCCGGGCCCCGCTTATCGTGCAGCGGGAGCTCTATTTTGATGAAGAGCTCCC
>CAMWTD010000026.1 GCA_947177085.1 uncultured Desulfovibrio sp. | reverse complement strand
GGGCGCGGTGCGCCTTGCCTGGCATGACCCGGCCAAGGCCGCCGGGCCGCTGCCCTCGCTCTTCGCGGCCCGGCGCATGGCGGCGCTCGGGGCCGGGGCCCCCGAAACCGTCAACCTCTATGACCCGGAGACCGGGCAGGGCTCGGTGTGGCGGCCGGAAGACGCGGAAGCGAAGCTCGCCGAAGGGCTGATTACCGAGGCGGCGTGGGATGAGATGTGCGACGCCAGGGCCGCCGGGGAATATGCCCGCTGGCTCGCGAGCCCGGACACCGAGGCCGAGCGCTTCGAGCTTTTGCGGGCAGCGCGGAAAGTAAAACTCGCCGAATATGACGTGGCTGTGGCCGAATTACGACGCAAGGAACGCGCGGGCGCGGACGTGACGGCACAACTTGCCGCATGGGACGCCTATGCCGAGGCCCTCTGCGACCTCCCCGCGCAGGAGGGAGCGCCCTTTGACGGCGGCGGGGAGCTGACGCCGTGGCCGGAAAATCCCGCTGTGGGGAACGCGCAGGCATAGGGGGGGCCATGTTCCACACCCGCACCAGCATCATCAACACGGCGCTCATGCGCGTGGGCGCGCGGGGCGTAACGGCTGGCTTTCAGGACTCGCCCGATGCGCAGACAGCGGAAGCCGCCTATGACCGCTGCGTCGCCCATTGCCTCGGGCTGCATCCCTGGAGCTTCGCCCTGCGTCGCGTGCTTCTTGCGCAAGGGGCGGATGCAAGGGACGGCCTGCATCGCTATGCCCGGCCCCTGCCCGCGGACTGCCTGCGCGTGGTGAACGCGCATACGGACGGGGGGCGCGTGGCCGCGTGGGAAGTTCTGGGGCGCGAGCTCCTGTGCGACGCGGCGCAGCTAACCCTCACCTATGTGCGCTCCGGCGTGCCGTCCTTTCCCGACGCCTTTGCCGATGTGGTGGCCTGGCGGCTGGCCTTTGAGATCTCCCCCTACATGGAACAGGGCGGACAGGCGCAAGCCTACCTTGAGATGTTCGAGCGCGCGCTGGACAGGGCGCGGGTGGAGAACGACCTCGCGAGCCGGCCGCCGCGCATCGTTGTCTCCCCCTTCCTTCAGGAAAGGCGGGTGGACTGATGCCGCTCTACCATATCCAGAACGTGCTCAATGGCGGCGAGATCACGCCGCTCATGCGCGGCCGCGTGGACCAGCCGCGCTATGCCACGGGCTGCCGTGAGATGCTCAACTTCGTGCCCATGCCGCAGGGCGGCGTGACGCGCAGGCCCGGGACGCGCTTTCTCGGGCTGGCGGCCGGGAGCCGCGCGAGGCTCATCCCCTTTGTGTTCTCCGCAACGCAGGGGCGGATACTGGAATTTGGCGACAAAACCTTGCGCGTATGGCTCCCCGACGGGCGGCTGGCGGCCGATGCCGCGGGCGCGCCGCTGGTGTTTCCCTCCCCCTATGCGGCCGCGGACCTCCCCGGCTTACGCTTCGCGCAAAGCGCGGACGTGATGTATTTCGTCCATCCGGGCTACGCGCCGCGCAAGCTCTCCCGCTACGCGGACAATAACTGGCAATGGACCACGCCCGCCTTCACCCCGGCCGTGGCCGCGCCCACGGGCCTCTCCCTGCGCGTGGTGGAAAACAATTACGAGGGCGACGACGCGACCCGTCAATACACCTACGCCGTGACGGCCATCGGCGCGGACGGGCAGGAAAGCAATGCCAGCGCCCAGGCGAGCATCACGGCCAAGGCGCTCAACTCAGTCTCCTACGTCATCCGCATAAGCTGGCAGGCCGTCTCCGGGGCAGTCTATTATCGGGTGTATAAAAAGAAGTATGGGGTGCTCGGCTATATCGGCCGCGCGGACGGGACCAGCTTTGACGACGAGAACATCGGCGCGGATACCGAGGACACGCCGCCCGCGCACAAGAACCCCTTTTCCGGCTCCGGCAACTGGCCCTCGCAGGTGTTTTTCCACCAGCAGCGGCTGGGATTCGCGGCCACGAAGAACAGGCCCATGACGCTCTGGCTCTCGCGCAGCGGCGAGTTCGAGGACATGGGGGCCTCCACGCCGCCCAAGGATGATGACGCCATCGAGGTGACGCTGGCCGCGGCGCAGGCCAACCGCATCTTATGGCTCCAGCCGGACAGGCAGGCGCTGGCCTTCGGGACGGAAGGCAGCGAGTGGACGCTCGCAGCAAGCGAGGGCGTGACGCTCACGCCCGGCAATGCCGGGTTCGAGCTGCAGACGAGCAACGGCGGGGACGACGCCGTGGCCGCCATCTCCGCCGGGGGCGGCGTCATCTATGTGCAGCGCGGGGGCACGGCGGTGCGCCAGTTCGCCTACAATTACAGCGCCGACAAGTACCTCGGGCAGGACCTCACGCTCGTGGCCCGGCACATCCTGCGCGATGCGCCGATTACCGCATGGGCCTACCAGCAGGAGCCGCACTCGGTCATCTGGTGCGTGCTCGCGGACGGTAGGCTCGCCGGGCTCACCTTCATGCCCGAGCAGGAGGTCATCGGCTGGCATCGGCATGACACGGCCGGGACCTTCAAGGACGTGGCCGTGATTCCGGGGCTGCCCGATGACCAGGCGTGGTTTTTGGTGGAGCGGGAGTGCGGCCTCTGCGTGGAGCGGCTGGAGAGCTTTTTTGACTCCGACGACCTTGCCGAGGCCTATTTTCTCGACTCGGCGCTCAACTACCTGGGGCCCGCACTCAAGGAGTTCTCCGGGCTCGGGCATCTGGCCGGGCGCGAGGTGCAGGTCTTTGCGGACGGGGGAACCATCGACGGCCTTGCCGTGTCGGCCGCGGGCGGCCTTGCGCTGGCGACGCCCGCGCACAGCGTGCATGTGGGCCTGCCCTATGTCTCGCGGCTCGTGCCGAACCTGCCCGAGGTGCAGACGCAAACGGGCTCGAGCATGATGCACAACCGCAAGATTTCCGCCGTGCGCCTGCGCATCTACCGCAGCATGAGCTTCCTCGCCGGGGTGGGCGCAAACGCGCTTTTGCCCGTGACGGACAGGCACATCGTCGGGGGACTCATGAATACGCGCCCTTTTTTCAGTGACGGCACGGACATCGCGTTCGAGACCTGCGGCGGCTGGGCCGATGAAGCGCCGCTCACGCTCGGCGTCACCAGCGCCACGCCGCTGACCATCCTCGCGCTGCTCACCGCCATGGAAGTAGCGCCCTACAGTGGGGCGCCAGGTAGCGGCTGTGCCGCTTACGGATGGCGACAGTGATTGCGTTGAATGACTGTCGCGTTACCTAATTGCTGTCTCCATCCGTAACTTCCTGCGTCGTAACGGCTGGAGCAAAGGGGGTATCTGATGGGAGCTGCCACGCTGGCCCTGACCATGGGCGGGCTCTCCGCGCTGTCCAGCCTTTCGCAGACGCAAAGCCAGAACGCGCAGGCAAAGATGCAGAAGGCGCAGATGGAGGCCAATGCGCAGGCGGCGAGGAACCAGGCGAAGATCACCGCGGAAAAGGGCCGCATCGAGGCCGAGAACCTGGACCGGGAAAAGTCGGCCCTGCGCCGAAGCTATGCGGACTTGCAGGCCGGGAACATCGCCAACCTCGGGGCGCTCGGCGTGGATATGTCGAGCGGCAGCGCCGCCGCGGCGCTGGAGGGCAATGCCCAGCGCTTCGCCGCGGACGTGGGGGCCAACCGCTACCAGAAGGCCGTGAGCGAATGGGAGACGCGCGAGAACGTCAAGGCGCAGCAGGCCAACGCGCAGAACTATGAGAACGCGGCCTCGTGGTATGGGCAAAGCGTGAAGAACCTCGGGCAATCGCTCTTCACGGCCGGGCTATCGGGGCTGGCCTCGGGCATCAGCGCCTATGCCATGGCCGGGGGCTTCGGCGGCGGAAGCACTACGGCCATCAGCGAGGGGCAGGCCAAGGCCATCGGCGATTCCACCATCGCGGCCAGCAGGAGCGTCATCAACAACCTGCGCGCCGGAGACGTCATCCGCGCGGGGGCGCGCTATGCGAGGTAGCCGGGGAATGGCGATACGCATCCAGCAGTACAGCACGCAGCCGCGGAACATCCACGCCGGGGGCATTGACCCCGGCTTTGCGCAGCCGCTCATCCGGGACGCCGGGCGCACGGTCGAATCTGACCTCATCAACGAGATGGCCCGGGCCGGGATGCAGATTACCGAAGTCGGCATCCGCGAATATGTGAAGGACCAGAGCACGGCCGTGGCCGCGGCCCTGAATGACTACCGGCGGCAGCTCTCCGAGGAGAAAGAGCGCTACACCCAGGAGAACAAGGGCCAGGACGCCGTGAACGCGGGCGAGCACTTTGACGCGTTCGCGCGCGAGACGGCAAAGCCATTGGCCGACCAGTTCTCCGGCCGGGCGCGGGAAATGTTTTTGCGGGACGCGGCCGCGACGGGCCTCCACTTTACGGAGCAGGGGCAGGCGTATGGGCGGCGCGAGAAGGAAGCCTGGCAAAAGAGCGTCTTTGAAGGCGACATGAGCGAGACGCTCAACGCCATCGCGGGCGACCCCGGCAACGCGGAATTTGTGCAGCAAAGCCTCGCCGAGCTCAAGCAGCGCATGGTGGACATGACGCCCGGCCTCGACCACCGCGCCATGGAGGCGGACCTCAACCGCAAGGTGGCGGGCGTGACCATCGACGCCCTGCTCGCCCGCGACAATGTGGGCGGTGCGCGCGAGGCCTTCGGCCAATACCGCGAGCTTCTGGGCGCAGCGGCCCCGCAGTTCGAGGCCCGCATCCGGGCCAAGGGGCGCGAGCTGGAAAGCAGGGCGCGGGCGGAAAGCGAGCGCCGCGCCAATGAGGCGGCGCTTTCCGGTATTTCGGCGGTGCTCGCCGACACCGCGGGCATGAGCGACGAGGAGCGCAATGCCGCCGTGTTCGAGGCCATTGCGCAGGAACCAGACCGGAAAAGGCGCAACGCCATGCTGCGCGTGGCCCATGACGAGCTCGCCTTTGAGGCCACGCGGCGCAAGGCGCAAAACGCGGCGCAGGGCCGGGCGCTCTTTGAGCAGGCCCAGAAGGACGGCCTCTCCCCGCTGGATGCCAGCAAGTTTTACAATGACGCGAAAGCCACGCCCGAGGCGCGGGCCTATGCCGCGGAGCTCACCTTCGGCAAGGCGGCCAAGGAAGGGCCGGAGAACCGCGCGGCGCTCAGGCAGGGCAAGATGCTCGTGGACATGGGCGAGCTTTCCACGCCGGAACAGCGGGAAGCCTATGCTATCAACTACGGCCTGACCAATGCTCAGGTGAACAGTCTCTTGGACTATGGCGGCAAGGACGCGAAGGTGCCCATCAGCCGCGTGCAGCACATATACAAGAGCCTGGGTTATGATGAAATGCCCGATGGTCTCTATGAGGCAGTGCTGGCGCGCCTCCAGCCCGGCCGCGAGCCTACGGACACGGACATCCAAAAGATTATGAGCGACATGGAAATGAGGGGGGAAATCCAGGGCGGAGGCATCGGCTATGGCCGCGACAGGACCTTCTTCGAGGCGGCCGAGGAAGGAACGGCGAAAACATGGCTCCCGGATGTGAGCGCGCGCGAGGAGAGGCAGCTCGACGCCCAGCTCACGGAGAAAAAGATCGCGCTCACCAGTTTCAACCGCCGCAAGTTGAAGCGCCTGCATATGGGGCTTGCCGATGACCGCCCCTGGGAGAAGTGATGGACTTCACTAATCGCCCTTTTCGAGACGAATGGCTCAACCCGGGAGAACCCAAGCCGGAACAGACAATGCCGGCGGATGGCGGAACGCCGCCGGAAGAAGCGCCCGGCCCCACTCCCCGCGCGGCATTGACGGCCGCCCGCGGCGTTGCGCCGGAAAGTTTGACCCTCACGCAGTGGCTCTCCAAAGAACTGGTGCTCCCGGAACAACTGGTGCGCCAGACGCCGCAGCAGGCGCTCGAGGAGCTTCGGGCCCGGCAGCTTGAGAGCAACCCGCACCTTGCCGCATGGGCCGGGAAAAGCGTGCAGAACGCGGCGCACGCGCGGGAGAACGTGGAATACCTCAACCGCTTCCGGGACGCCTTTGCGGACTTTGACGCGGCGTATCGCCCGCAGAAGGAGCAGAGCTTCGCGGAGTTTATGGCGGAGTTTATGGACAGCCTGGGCAAGCCCGGCGAAAAGCTACTGCACGCCGTGACCAATGATGTGCCGGAAGTGGCGCAAAACGTGGGCCGCGTCCTCACGCACGGCATGGCGGATGTGAACGCGGGCGTTATCGGTTCGGCGCTGGCCGTGGCGGAAAATGTATTCGGCGTTGACAGCGCCCCGGCCCGCTGGGCGCGCTCGGCCCGGGACTGGGCGGACTGGGCGCGGCCCGAGAAAGTACAGGCGGACACGGCGCTCGGGCAATTCGGTTATGACGCGCTGCGCATCGCGCCGCAAATGGCGGCGACCATTGCGGCGGGCGTGGCGAACCCGGTGGCGGCCGCCGGGGTGATGGGCTCGCAGATTTTCGGCTCGAGCTACAATGAATTGCGGGGCAAGGGCGTCTCGCCCCTTCCCGCCGCCCTGAACGCCGGGGCCAATACGGCCATGCAGCTCCCCATGGAGCGCTTCGGCCTGGAGAAACTGCTGCGCGCCATCCGCACCACGGGGACGAAGGAAGCCCTGAAAAACTGGATCGGCGCGGCGCTCTCGGAGGGCCTTACCGAAGGCGCGCAGAAAGCGCCGGAATTTGTCACGCATCTGTGGGCGGAAGCCGAGCGCCAGGGGGGCACCACGGGCGAGCGCGTGGACTGGTTTGCGAAGCAGGTGACGGACGCGGACAACCTCATGCAGGCCACACGGGAAGCGGTCTATGAGGGGCTTTTGGGGGGCGTCTGGGGCGGCGCTTTCGGCGGCGTGGGCGCGGTGCGTTCTTTCCGGCAGGAGCGCAACAAGAAGCCGGACGCGCTGGCGGGCCTTCTGGCCATGCCGGAAATCCGGGAAGCACTCACGGCGGAAGCCGAGCAGGCTACCGTGATGGCGCAGCGGCAGGGGCTGGGCAATGCGCTCACGCAGGCGGCGAGCGAGCTTGAGGGCGCGCCCGCCACAAATGACCCGGCGGCCATGCGGGAAATGACGGAAGCGGTGCTTCCCGAGCAGTTCCGGCAGGCGTGGATTGGGCCCGACGATGCGGTGCGGCTCTTCCAGGAGGCGCAGGCGCGGGGCGAAGGCGAGGCGGCCGCCCTGCTCGAGACCTTGGGAACCGATGAGGCCGGGCTTGCGCAGGCGGCCGAACAGGGAGACGTGTTGCCCGTGAGCACGGCGGCCGTATTGGCGCAGCTCAAGGGCGAGGGGCGCGCGGCCGTGATGGACGCCCTGCGCGTGACGCCGGACGGTGTGAGCGGGACGGAAGCCGCCGCCTATGACCCCGAGGCGCGGGCGGAAAAGCTGGTGCGCTCCGTGCTGGGCATGGAGGAGGAAAGCGATGATGGCGGCCGTGACGCGGGCGACGCCCTGCGCGAGGCCCGGAGCGCCCAGAAGGTGCGCGCGGACGTTGCCCGGGAAATCACCCGCATCACGCAGGAGATAGAGGCGGCCGGGTATCCGCGCCATGCGGCGCAGACATTCGCGCGCCTGCTGGAGCACGAGGCCATCACCGCGCACACGGTGTATGGCGTGGACCCGGTGAGCTTCATCCTTCAGCGCGTCAGCGTGGCGCGGGGCCAACAGACGGCGGACGGTAGGCTCGGGCAGGCGGCCATGTATCCGGCACGGGATCCTGACCTTTCCTCCTTCATTTCACGGGTACGCGAGGAGGCTCGGGGAGAGAAGTCGTCCTACTTTGTTCTTACTGGCGAGGGGATTCCCGAGGATGCCGAGGTGCGAGTCACTTCTGACCTCATCCGGCATCAGGGAAAGCGGCATCCCGACATGACTTTGGAGGACAATGAAAAGCTCCCTGCCATCGTGGCGGGAATCGACGGGGAAAATACTTACCAGGTTGGCGGGAGGTGGCCCTATGGCACACGCTTCAAGGGGATGCAGGAGATTGACGGAACCACCTATGGCTACGTTTTTGACATAGCCCCTAACGGGACGGTCAGCTTCGTCACCTTTTTCAAGGATTGGCCGGAAGGAATACGCGACTGGTATCTGCGGCCGGAAAAGAAAAAGAAGAAGGCTTCCAACGCGCCGGTGGAGCGCGCCGAAGCGCGTATCCATGCTTCCAGCCTTTCTCGTTGGCAAGCCTTCGGAAAGAAGGCTTCCAAGATGCCGGTGGAGCGCGCCGAGGCGCGTACCAATGATTCCAGCCTCCCCCTTGGCAAGCCTTCAGAAAAAAGGTTGAGCGATTTCATCGCGGAAGTCAAGGAGAATGGGCCGGAGCTTTTCCAGCGGGCCTACCACGGCACCCCGCACCGTTTCGACCAGTTCACGCTCGACCACATCGGCAGCGGCGAGGGCGCGCAAGTCCACGGGTGGGGGCTGTACTTCGCTGCGGACAAGAATATTAGCGAACAGTACCGGGAATCCCTCGCCAACAGCAAGTTTTATGTCGGAGACCGGGAACTGCACGGGGATGAGGCATGGGCGGCAATGTTCCTGCTGGACGCCGGGGGGAATAAAAGACCGCTCGCGGAAGTGGAAGCGGACATAAAAAATCGCACTGAGTCCGGCCCACGGCAGGACCAGATATTGGAACATGTGCGCAACCTTCATGGCAGAGACATTTCCGAGAAAGCCGGGCAGCTTTATGAGGTGGATATCCCTGAAAACGAGGAGCTTCTTGACGAGCAAAAAACGCTCGCGGAACAGCCGGGGGCGGTGCGGGAAGCCCTGGAGCGGGGCTCTGACCTGATGCCTGATGACGAGGCAGAAGCCAGCATGGCGGAATATCTCTACCAGGCGCTGGAAGACGGGGGCAATGTCACAGGGCGGGACCTGTACGAGGCCCTGTCAGTGCTGGGGACAGAGAATTATGAGGAACGGCTGGAGGTGACATCAGCCGGGGCGCGTGCTGCTTCGGAATTCCTGAACAGTCTTGGCATCAAGGGTATCACCTACGAGGGGCGGCAAGACGGGCGCTGTTTTGTTATTTTCGATGACAAGGCCATCTCCATCCTGAATACTTTTTACCAGACGAGGAAGCCCGTTGAGGTAAGGAGCGCCACGCTGGGCGTGCCCGAGGGCGGCAGCATCCGGGACTACATCAAGGCGGCCAAAAAATATCATGACCAGCTCAAGCACGAGAGCGAGCACGGCAGGCCGGTCATTCAGCCGGAGCTGAACAAGCCGGTGCGATTTTCAAAAACGGGCTGGGACAAGAATGTCAACTCCGGCGCGGATTCCCGTAAATGGAAACTGTTCCCTTACCTTCGTGAAATTATTGAAACATCAAGATTGGTGCGCACGGAAAAGCCGCAAGGCAAGCATGAAGGCTTTAACTATGCGCACTGGCTTGAAAATGAAGTGATACTTGACGGGCAGCCGCTGACCGTCGGCTTTACTCTGCTGGAAGACGCTAATGGCAACCTCTTTTACAACATAGCTGCTGATATTTCTGACACATCAAAAGCAAAAGCTCCCCGGGGTTTTAGACCAGGCGCTCAAAGCCCGGACCCCAAGGAGCTTCATCAGGACGGGAACCCGTCCGTTGAAAAGACGATAACCACTGATGCCGATGGCGTCAACCTCACCCTGAGGGAAGCGACGCCCGGCGGCATCCGCGGTTCCGTGACGCTCTCGCCGAAGGAAGCGGCCATCCGCGTGTTCGCTGACAAGGACCTCTCCACCGTGCCGCATGAGGCGGCGCACATCTTCCTTGACGACCTCATGCGCATCGCCGCGGATGACGGCTCGCTGGCGCTCGACAATATGCGGGCGGCGCTTGAAGGGGTGCTTCCGCGCATGGGCGAGGAGATGCGGGCGGAGATACTTGCGGCCGTGGATGCGGCCCCCAAGGCCACGCCGGAAACGCTGGCAGAGGCGCTGCACGATGCGGCAACGGGCCTACGGGCGCGGGCGCAGGATGCGCGGGCCACGGCGCGCCTGAACCGGGAGACGGCGCGGGAGCTTCGGCGCGAGGCGGGCGTGGCCGAAGATTACAAGGCCCCGGCCGGGGAACGCAGCCCCTGGGACGAATTTGAGACCGAGGCCCGCCTGGCCGGGAACGATGCGGCCGATTTTACGCGCGCCGCCAATATCGTCGCCCGGGCTGCCGCCCATGTGCGGGCGCTGGAGCAGGCGCGGCGGGACCTGGCCGAGCTCAGGGAATGGGCCGGGCTCGCCCCGGATGCGGAGCTTGCGCCCGGAACGGAAGAATATACCCGCTTCCATGAGGCTGTTGCGCGGGGCTTTGAGCAGTACCTCATGGAGGGCAAGGCCCCGAGCCGCAAGCTCGAGGGCGTGTTCAGCCGTCTTAGGCAGTGGCTTTTGCGGATTTATGCGGCGGCGCGCGAGCAGCCCGGCCTTGCCATCAATGACAACGTGCGCCGCGTGTTCGACCGGATGCTGGCGACGGATGCCGAAGTGCGCCAGCAGCAGGGCCTTCGGCGCACCATGCAGGCCGAGCGCGAGTTTGCGGACAGCGGGCTCTTGTATTTTGACGAGCTCGAGGCGCTCAACGCGCTGCGCAATGAGGCCGAGCGGGCCGTCACCGCGGAGATGGACCGGGCGACCTTGCGCGAGCGCAACAAGCGCTTCCGGGCCTATTACAGCGACGCGCTCAGGGATTTGGAGGCCTCGCCCTTCTGGGAAATGGTTGGCGCGCTCTCCAAGCGGGAGAAGAGCGCGGCCGGGGACGCCTCCATCGGCGGCATCAACAAGGAAGGCGTGGTGCGCCTGCTGGGCCCGGCGGCGGCCGCGGACCTTGCCCGCGCCCGGCCGGGACTCCTCAACGCCAAGGGGCACGGCCTGCCCGTGGACCTCGCGGCCATGGAATACGGCTATGAGGATGAGGACGCGCTGGTGCATGACCTCTACGACGCACTGGTGGTGCGCGGCGAGAGCAAGCAGAAGCTCGCGCGGGCGCTGGCGGAGCAGCGGCTCGCGGAGGACGACAGCGCGGCCGAGGCCGACGCCCTGCTCCACGGGAGCGAGAGCTATGCCGCCTATCTGGACAAGGTCGATGAGGTGGTGGCGCGCATGGCCTATGCCCGCGGCCTGCGCACACGCGAGGAGCAGGCGAGGCGCGTGCGTAACCTCATCACGCCGCGCAGCGTGGTCCAGCATTGGGCCTGGGAAGAGTTGCAGCACACGCGGCTTGCCGACATGCGGCCCGAGCGCTACCAGGCACGCCTTGACAAGGCGCTGCGCGACCGGTCGCGGGCGCTGGCCGACGGCAATGCCATGCAGGCGGTCAATGCCGTGCAGGAAGCGCGCATGGCCAATGAGCTCATCCACCTTTCGCGGGAATTTTTGCAGCGCCGGGACAAGCTGGTGACGCTCGCCAAGGCTACGGCCGCGGCCAAGGCCGGGACCTTTCCGCCGCTCCATACGGCGGCCCTGCGCAAGCTGCTGGGGCGTTTCGGGCTCGGCACCATGCGCGGCGGCGTGGACCCGGTGCTCGCCACCTTCTCCCTGCGCGAGCTGGTGCAGAAAACCGTGGCCGAAGAGGATGTGGAGGGCGTGGCCCCGAGCTTCGCGGACTGGCTCTTGAACGGCATCAACCCGGCCACGGGCATCTCGCTCGGCAACGGCACGCTGCGGCTCGGCGGGCTCACGCCCTTTGAGATGGAGGAGGTGGAAAACCTGCTCAAGTACCTGCGCCACGCTGGCTACAATGAGCGGGCGGAGGCGCGGAAGAGCGAGGCCGCCAAGGTGCAGTTGCTGGAGGATGCGGCCGTGGCGGCCATGCGCGAGCTGCCCGACGCGGGCAACGCCCCGGCGCACAGCCTGCGGCGCGGGAGGCAGCAGGCCGGGCACAGCCTCTATGCGGCCGTGGATTCGCTGCGCTGGGAGATGCGCAAGGCGGACGGCTTTCAGAACGTGGACGGCCAGGGCGAGGCCGGGCCCATGGAGCAGATGTTCAATGAGATGCTCGCCGGGGAAGAGCGGGCGCGGGCGCGCGTGGGGCAGATCAGCCGGGACATGGCCCCGCATATGGTGCACCTTTCCCAAAGCGTGGCGGCGTGGGAGAAGAAGTACGGCAAGCACCTGATGCTCAAGGGACAGGACGGCAAGCCCGTGAAGCTGCCGGAGAGCCTCGACAAGGCCTATGGCAAGGGCTGGACCGCGGACATGGTGCTCGCGCTGGCGCTCAACTGCGGCAATGACTCCAACATGGCGCGGCTCGTGACGGGCTATCCCGACCTCAGCTATGACACGCTGGCCGAGATTTTGGGGGACGCCATGGCCACGCGCGCCTTCAATGCGGCGCGGGGCGCGAAGGACGCGCCCAGGGGCAACAGGCATGGGCTCCTGAGCGCGGCGGACTGGCAGGCCGTGCAAGGCATTTGGGACGCGCTGGCAACGCAATGGGACGACACGCAAAAGGTGCATGAGCGGATGTTCGGCTTCCGGCCCAAGGGGGTGGAGGCCGCTCCCTTCCGGGTGGCGGACGCGGACGGCACTGTCGTCTCCCTGCGCGGCGGCTATTATCCCGTGCGCTATGACCCCAATGTTTCGCAGCAGGTGGCCCAGTGGGGCGAGAAGGAGGACCTGCTCTCGCGCAATGAGAGCCTGTTCGCCGTGCCCGCGGCCAAGCGCGGGCATACGCAGGCGCGCAGCGAGCGCGCGCCGGGGCTTCCCATGCGGCTCAATACGGGCATCATCATGGAGCACATCAATGACGTGGTGCGCCTCATCGAGCTCGGGGAAATCACGCGGCGCGCGGACAGGGTGACGCAGGGGGCGGCGTTCCGGGCCGAATATATCCGGGCCTTCGGCAAGGAGGATTATGAGGCCATCCGGCCGAACCTGCGCGGCCTTGTCAGGCAGGAGCCGCCGCCCAAGAGCGACTGGGCGGTGGCGTCGGCCAACTTTGTGCGCCGCTATCTTGTGCCCTGGGGGCTCGCGTGGAATATCAAGGTGGCGGCCCTCCAGATGACGGCCGTGTTCCCGGCCATGGGCGACCTCGGGGGCGGCCCCATGCTGCGCAGCATGGCGCACATGGCGCGCCATCCGCTCGCCATTCGGGACATATGGGCGGTCTCCCCGTACATGAAGAGCCGCATGAACAATATCGACCAGGACCTGCAGCGCAATATCGCCAATTTCAACCCCGGCAAGCGGCCGGCGAGCCTTCAGGTGGGCGGCAAGGAAATCGCTTGGGACGACGTGGTGAACCTGGGTATGATGCCCATTGTGGCGGTGGACGCGACGGCCACGGCCGCCGTGTGGATGGCGGCCTACACAAAGAAGCTGTCCACGCTTCAGGGCGCGAAGGACGTGCGCTACGGCATCAATACAGAGAGCGAGTTTCACGACGAGGCCGTGGCCTTTGCCGACAGCATGGTGAAGCAGAGCAACCCGGACTATGACCCCTCGAGCCGGAGCGGATTCTTGCGGGCGCAGAACGCCTATCGCCTGCTCAACGGCTTTGCCAGCGCCGTGACCCTGTTCGCCGCGCGGCACAAGTACATGTATACCGCGCGGAAGAAGGGCAAGATCACTCGCTGGCAACTGGCGCGCTTCGAGCTTTATGAGACGCTCTTGCCGGCCGTGGCCATGTTCCTCTTCCTCGCGCTCGCGCGCGGCTACTGGGGCGACAAGGACGAGCCCGAGGACATTGCCAAGCTCGCCATTGGGAGCCTGGCGGACTTCGCCACCATGCGCGTACCTATTTTCGGGAGCGCCGTGGGGGACGGGCTGCTCAATATCATGGGGCTGGGGGACGGTGGCAGGCAGGGCGGCCTGAGGACCACCATTGACGAGCCCTTCCGGCAGATCGCAACCCTCACCGGGCGCGTGGGGCAGGTGGTCAAGAAGGGGATGAAGGGGGAACAGGTGAAGAACCTGAGCTATGCCGTGGGCGACGTGCTGAGCTTTGCGGCGCGGGTTCCGGTGTCCAAGCTCGCGCGCAATGCCGAGCGCGGCTATGACCAGTGGCAGCGCGGCCAGGGAACGGCCTTCAGCGTGCTCATGCCGCGGCCGGGGAAATAATTTCAGGCAGTGGCGGGGGCGCGGCAACGCCCCCACCGACGGCCCGTGGCAGCGGGCCGCCACGGCCCCGCGGACGGCAGTCTCACGTCCGCAGAGTATCCGCCTGACTTGTCACCGCTCATAACGAATGACAACGCACACTAACGCGAGGCGGAGCGAAGGGCAAGGAAAGGAACAGCATCATGGGAGGCAAGGCGGTGGAACGCTGCCCGCATTGCGGCAGCAAGGTGCCTGTGACCAGAACCTACACCGTGCGGGCCATGCCTGGCGAGGCATACAGGGACAGTCCGCTCAGGGCCATACGCTATCAGCAGTTGCGCTGCCCCGAGTGCGGAAGCATGGGCGACCGCATCGTGCTCGTGGGTGAGGCCCATTGAGAAGAGAAGAAAACGGCTACAGGCGCAGAGACAGCCTAAACAGCAGAAGAGCCCGCAGGCGGATGCTTGCGGGTTTTTCATTTAAGGCGTGTACAGCGGAATGAGCGGCAGGCAATGAGGGGCGTTGGGATGCGGCGACTCGCGTTTACCGTGGTTCAGTGGGGACATGGGAGAAAATGAGCCCAAAAAATGCCCTAAAATTAAATCTGACATAATACAAAAACATCTGATTTCCCGCCTTTCGTTCCCCTTTGGGGCCATTGCGGGCCATTCGGGGCGTTTCTTTCCCCTCGGTTCCCTACCCTATTTCTTTTTTTCGATGGTGTTTATCCAATTATTCCAAGTTGGTATTGTCATTTTTGCTTCATCTTCCAGGTGCATTTCTTTTTTAAAAGAAAGAAATTGCGAAAGAAATTAATTGTCGGTATAAGGACAAATTTCACGAAATTCCGCAAGCCATGCCGCATGAACGCGCCAATAAGGTCGCTTCCCCGGCAGCGTGGAAACGTCCTTGGCGCGCAGCCTGCCTGAGTGGATGAGACGACGTACGGACTTCGGCGAGATGCCGAGGAGCTTCGCCACCTGGGCCACGCTAAGCCATTCCGTATCCATGAATCTCCTCCAGGTGGCGCAAGGCGGACTGGCTCGCGCTGGTATTGTAGGACAGATATTTTTCCGTACTGTCCATGCTCTTGTGGCCGAGGGCGCGCGAGGTCTCCAGCATGGGATTGATGAGCTCCCCGGCCATGAGCAGCGATATGAAGTGGCGGTTCACCTGCTCGGCGAAGGTCTTGCGCCATGAGTGCGTGCCGATGGCGCCCATGTCCTCGTCAATGCCTGCAGCCTGTGCGGCCACGGTGAAGATGTGCCAGGCTTCCGCGCGGGAAATGGGGCGGTCGCCCTTCTGGGAGCGGAAGAGAAACTGGTCGCGCCCGAGAAAGCCGTTGGCCAGCAGCCACTCCACCTGTCTCTGGATTGCCGCACGAGCCGGCGCTGCGAGGTCGATGGTGCGCCCGGCCATGGCGCGCTTGGTATTGGCGCGCACCACGCGGACGCGGCGGACGATCCTCCCCTTCTTCACCACGTCGCCAACGCGCAGGGAGAGGGCTTCGCTCACGCGCAGGCCCGTTGTCAGGCAAAGGACGTGGAGCGCCTGGTCGCGCAGGCGGTAGCGCCCGGTATAGGCGTGGTACATGGCCTCAGCCTCGGCAGGCGTGAGCGGGCGGCAGCCTCTCATGGGAGCACCTCGAGATGGGGTAAGTTTTCCAGCTGGGCCCGCGTCCACGCCGGATATTTGGCAAAACGCGGGTCATGGTTGCAGGCGCAGCGGCAAAGATACGTTTCCGACCAGGTGATTTCTCCATGCGGGTTGGAATGTACCCGTATCCAGCCGGGAAAACCCGTGGAGCAATCGGGACAGCCTGATGCACTTACAGTGCTTTGCGCCTGGTGCGAACGCTCGTACTCTTCATGCAGCAGCTTGAGTTCCCTGCCGATATTCACGCCGCGCGTGAGCCGGGAATTGCGGGCAATGAACTCGTTTACGGCCCATGCGGCGGCCTGCAAGGACATATGCCCCGCAAGATCATACCACGCGGCAAGGGACGTATCCGCAGGCTCGGGGAACACGAATGCCGCGCATATCTTCTGCACGGCAAGGTCGAAGTCTTGCCTTGTCATTGGAGTTCTCCGGCCTGCTTTGCCTGAGCCACGCGGGCATCAAAGCTCATGCCCGGCGCATGGCGGGGGACAGGCAGCCCCTGCTTGCGGCGGCGCTCGTCAAGAGCCGCAAAAACCCATTTGCGAAGCGCCATGTAGTGCGACCTGTAGGGGTCTCCCCCGCGCCGGGCCCCGATGTGCTGGTCCAGGTATTCGATGGCTTCGGCGGTTTGCTCCTCGCCGTAGTGCGCTTTCAGCTTCTCCAGCTCCATGTCCGTGAGCAGGACATTGCCGCCTTCGCCATAGGATTTTTTGGCGGGCGCATCACGGACGCGTGTGCGCGCGGGGCCTTTCCGGTTCTTGATAGGTTCTCTTAAAGATTCTCTTAAAGATTCTGGGTGAACCTCGTTCGGGGGTGTGGTGAACGTGGTTCGGGGGTGGAGTGAATCTCCTTCGGGGGTGGGG
>CAMWTD010000025.1 GCA_947177085.1 uncultured Desulfovibrio sp. | reverse complement strand
GCCGTGCTGCTCCGCGTTGTCGCGTATGCGCTCCTGCAGGGAAAAGATGAAATCGTCGAGGTCGCCGGATTCGTGCTCGCGCAGGGTGTCAACGGGGATGCGTTCGTTGATGCTGTCCACGGGATAGCAGCCCAAAGGCTCGCGGTGCCCGAAGAGCATGGCAAGGTTCCACGGCTGCGGATGCCGGTTCACATAGCCCACGAAGGGCACGATGCCCATGCCGCCGGCAAGGAGCAGGGTGGGGGTGTCCTCCTCCATGGCGAAGCCGTTGCCGAGCGGGCCCCAGACGCGCACCTGGTCGCCCGGGGCGAGCCTGGCCATGCGCTGCGTGCCGCGCCCGCGCACCTGAAAAAAGCAGATGAGGTGCCGGGCCGTCATGTGGCAGATGCCGAAGGGCCGCGCCCAGGGGATCCCGAGGCCGAAGGAAAGCGGGCGCACCATGACGAACTGGCCCGGGCGCCAGCGGTTCCAGTCGGGCCAGTCGGGGCGGGAGAGGCGCAGCGCGAAGAAGCGGTGCTCCGGCCCGGTCTGGCCGAAGGGCACCAGATCGAGAACCGTGAGCAGGCTCGTGGAAGGAGTGGACATGGCCCTGCTATACTCCGGGAGGGGCGCCTGGGTCAACCGCGGCGCAGCCGGAGCCTGTGGGGCCGGGGCTTTCCCCCGCGGGCTTTGCGCGCTAGCATGGCGGCAGAGGAGGAAAGCGCATGGAAACACTGGCAGGCGAGGAACGGGAGACGGGCATGACGCCAGAGGCGCGGGCCATGTACGCGGCGAGGCGCGACCGCTTGCGCGGGCTCATGGCCCGGCGCGGGCTGGACGCGCTTTTGGTGAGCCGGGCGCCCAACCGCTTCTATCTCTCCGGCTTCGAGCTCCATGACCCGCAGTGCAACGAAAGCGCGGGCTCGCTCGTCATCACGGCGGACAGCCGGGACTGGCTGGCCACGGACGCGCGCTATACGGACGCGGCAGCGCGCCTCTGGGACGAGGACCGCATCTTCCGCTACGGCGCGGACGCCGCGCGGGACCTCGCCGGGCTGTTGCGCCGCTCGGGCGCCCGCGCGGGCTTCGAGGCGAAAGGGGTGAGCTTTTCCTTCGGGCGGGAGCTTATGGCCCATGCCGGGCGCTTCCCCGCGCTCGAGGCGGCGGACGGCCTGGTGGAGCGGCTTCGGCGCTGCAAGGAACCGGCCGAGATCGCGGCCATGGAAAGGAGCTTCTCCCTCAATCACCGGCTCATGCGCCATGTGGAGGAGGGACTTGCCCGTGGCCAGTGGCGCGGGCGCGAAGAAAGGGAACTGGCGTGGGAGATCGAGCGCTTCTTCCGCGGGAACGGGGCCGAGGGCCTGGCCTTCGCGAGCATCGTGGCGGCAGGGGCCAACGGGGCGCTGCCGCATGCCATCCCCGGGAGGACGCGCATCCCGGCCGAGGGGCCGGTGCTCGTGGACGTGGGCTGCCGCGTGGACAGCTATTGTTCGGACCAGACGCGCACCTTCTGGGCCGGGGACAAGCCCTCAAGGGAATTTTCGCGCACACTGTCGCTGGTGCGCGAGGCGCAGGCCGCGGCCATGGCCGTGATGAAGCCGGGCGTGGCCCTTGCGGATGTTTATGCGGCGGCGCTCAAGGTTTTCAAGGCCGCCGGGGTGGAGAAGCATTTTACCCACGGCCTCGGGCACGGCGTGGGTCTGGAGACGCACGAGGCGCCGAGCCTGTCGCCGCGCGCCACGGGCGCGCTCCTGCCGGGCATGACTGTCACCGTGGAGCCGGGCCTGTACTATCCCGAGTGGGGCGGTGTGCGCTGGGAGCACACGGTGCTCGTCACGGAAGACGGCATCCGGCCTTTCTGAGGGGGCGCCCCGGAAGGAGCCCGTCCTACTGCTTCAGACAGTGCATGGAGGCCGGCGGCAGGGGCAGCACGGGCGAGCGCAGATCCTCGCGAAATTCGCGCCAGCTCCGGCTCACGTTGAGCGCCTCTTCGGCGATGTCGCGCAGGGCCACATAGCTTTCCGCCAGGGTGAGGCGGTCGGTGTCGATGACGGCGTCCGCGTGGCGGGGCTCGTCAAAGGCGTCGGCCACGCCGGTGAGGCGCTCGAGCTCGCCGCGCGCGGCCCTGGCGTAGAGGCCCTTGGTGTCGCGGTCGACAAGGGTCTTGAGGGCGCAGCGCACCCAGATCTCGCGGTACAGGGGGATCTGCTCGCGGTTTTTGCGGCGCATGACCTCATAGGGCGTGATGGCGGTCACGATGCAGACCTTGCCCTGCGCATGGAGCTGGAGCGCGTGCTCGCGCATGGCGTCGATATTGCGGATGCGGTCGGCCGGGGTGAAGCCCGTGAAGCCGAACTGCCGCCGGAAGGCGTCGCCGTCCACATGGGCGACATTGTGGCCCAGGCTTTCAAGATGCAGGCGAAGCAGGGAACCGAGCGTGGTCTTGCCGCTGCCGGAGAGTCCAAGCAACCAGATGACGGGCATGATGCGAACCTCGTTTGCCGTCGGCGGCGGGGCCGCCGGGCCATGGCTTTGCGCCGTTGATGTTTGCCCGGATATTTGCAAGAAGCCGGCCAACCCTTGCGGCACAAGGCTTTTGCACGGCCCGCGTGAACTTTTTGACGCCCGGCGGGAAGGATTTGGCCGCGCGGCTGTACAGGCGGCGCAAAGCGGGATAGGCTCGGCCTCCGCTCCCCGCGCCGGGGGGCGCAAGTGAGCCCGGAGGGACGATGCTCGCCATAGTGGATTACGGAGCCGGAAACCTGACAAGCGTGCGCCGCGCGCTCGAGCATTGCGGCATCCCCAGCGTGGTGACGGCCGAGCCGGAGAAACTGCTGGGGGCGTCCGGCGTCATCTTTCCCGGGGTGGGCGCGGCCGGGCAGGCCATGCAGGCCCTGGCGGCCGCCGGGCTTGAGGCCCCCCTGCGCGAGATCGTCGCGGCCGGGCGTCCCTTCCTCGGCATCTGCCTCGGCTGCCAGATCCTGCTAGAGAGGAGCGAGGAGGGCGACGTCGCCACCCTGGGCCTCGCGCCGGGGGTCTGCCGCCGCTTCCCGCCGGACATGCGCGAGGAGGACGGAAGCCCCGCCCCGGTTCCGCACATGGGCTGGAACCGCCTCGAGCTCGTGCGGCCCTCGCGCCTCTTCGCGGGCATCGGCCCGGAGGCGGAATTTTATTTCGTCCACAGCTATTATGTGGATACGGAGCCCGGCCTCGAGATCGCGCGCACGCGCTATGGCCGCGAGTTCTGCTCGGTCTACGGGCGCGACGGTTTCTGGGCCGTGCAGTTCCACCCCGAAAAGAGCGGCCGGCCGGGGCTTCGACTGCTGGAAAATTTTTACGCCTACTGCCGGGAGGCCGCATGCTCTCGAAACGGGTCATAGTCTGCCTTGACGTGCGCGACGGGCGTCTCACCAAGGGCGTGCGCTTTTCCGGCAACGAGGACATCGGCGATCCCGTGGAAAGCGCGCGCCGCTATTATGAGGAAGGCGCGGACGAGATCGTCTTTTACGACATCACGGCCTCGGCCGAGCGCCGGGGCATCTTCCTCGACGTGGTTGCGCGCGTGGCGCGCGAGATCTTCATCCCCTTTTCCGTGGGGGGCGGCGTGGCGAGCGTGGCCGACATGCGCGCCGTCTTGCTCGCCGGGGCGGAGAAGGTCTCCATCAATTCCGCGGCCGTGCGCGAGCCCGCGCTTATCGCCCGCGGGGCCGAGGCCTTCGGCTCGCAGGCTGTGGTGGTGGGCATGGACGTGCTCGCCGTGCCGCCTACGGAGGCGATCCCTAGTGGTTATGAGATCGTCGTCCACGGCGGCCGCAAGCGCACCGGGCTCGACGCGCTCGCCTGGGCGCGCCGCTGCGAGGCGCTGGGCGCGGGCGAACTCTGCATCAATTCCATCGACGCCGACGGCACGCGCGACGGCTATGAGCTTAAGCTCACCCGCGCCATCGCCGACGCGGTGAGCATCCCGGTGATCGCCTCGGGCGGGGCGGGCGAGCCCCGGCATCTGCTCGCTGCCGTCACCGAGGGGCGCGCGTCGGCCGCGCTCGTGGCGTCCATCGTCCATTTCGGCCAATACAGCATCCGCGCCTGCAAGGAATGCCTCGCAGCGGGCGGCGTGCGGACACGCCTCACATGGTAGGGGTTCGCGTGGCGGGGGACATGGCGTCGGAAGCGCGCTTGCGCGAGGCGCTCGCCGGGCTGCCGCGCGTGGCCGTGGCCCTGTCCGGCGGCATCGACAGCCGCTTTCTCTGCCACATGGCGCTGGCCTGCGGCTGCGACGTGGCGGCCCTGCACGCCTCGGGGCCGCATGTGCCGCCGGAGGAAAGCGCCGCCGCGCGGGAATGGGCGCAAGTCCGGGGCCTCAGGTTCATCTCCTTCGTCCATGACCCGCTCTCCCTGCCGGAAGTGGCGGCCAACAGCCGCGAGCGCTGCTATGCCTGCAAGCGGGCGCTCCTTGGCGGGATGCGCGCGGTGCTTGAGGCCGCCGGCGAGGAGGGGCGCGTGCTTTGCGACGGCGGAAATGCGGACGACCAGCGCGCCTTCCGGCCGGGGCTCAGGGCCGTGGCCGAGGCGGGCGTACGCTCGCCCCTCGCCGAGGCGGGACTGGCCAAGTCGGCCATTCGGGAACTTGCGCGCGCCACTGGCCTCGACCGGCCCGACCAGCCGTCGCGGCCCTGCCTTCTCACCAGGCTCGCCTACGGCATGGAGCCCACGGCGTCGCTTTTGGCGCGCGTGGCCGCGACCGAGGCGGCGCTCGCCGCGCTGGATGCGGCGGACAGGGAAGCCACTGGCCCGGAAGGCGGTTTTGGCGAATTTCGGCTGCGTCTTGCGCCGGAGCCCGTCCTCCAATGCGGCCGCTTCCCGGAAAGGCTGGCGGCAGCGGCGCAGGCGAGCCTGGCGCAGCATGGCTTCGCGCCCTTCAGCGTGGTCACGGGCGGCGAGGTGAGCGGTTTTTTTGACGCCGGGCCGCGCTGATTGGCGGATGCCCGGGCTGGACTTTCCGGCCGGGATGGCCTATTCATAAGCACTTCGGCCGCGAGCGCAGCGCGTGCGCGGCGCGGAATACCACCCAGTGGAGGAGATGAAACTCATGGCCCACAAGAAAATCGAGCGCAAGAAAGAGCTGGACCGCCGCCGCAAACGTCGCGCCGAGCGCATGAAGCTCCGTTTCCGCGAAGCGCGCAGCGGCCTCAAGGCCTAGGGCGGTCCGCGCCCGGGCATCCAGCGGGGCGCGGCGCGGAGACCCCGCCGCATTGCGGCGTTATTGCGTCAGTGGTCAAGAGAGAACGGCCGGCGCGCGCTTTTGCGTGCCCGGCGTTCTGCGCGTTTTTCAGGTCGCGGGCCGATGCTGTGCGGCCGGCGGCGCAACCTCAAGGGAGACGGCTTCCGGCCTTCCGCCGGGCCGCGGTTCTTTGCCATGCCGATTTACGAATATCAATGCCCCAAGTGCGGCAACATCTTTGAGGAGTGGGCCAAGGCTTCCGAATCGCACAAGGAGGAGCCCTGCCCCCAGTGCGGCGCGCTCTCGCCGCGCATCATCTCGCGCACGTCCTTCGTGCTCAAGGGCGACGGCTGGTATGTGAGCGATTACGGCTACCGCAAGGGCATCACCGAGGACGGCGGCGCGGGCGCGGCCGTGCCCGCCCCGAGCACGCCCATCACCCCGGCCAAGCAGGGCGAGAAGGCTCTTGCCACGACGGACGCGAAGCCCGCGGGCGGCAAGAAGGAAGCCGCGCCCAAGGCGGAGAAGGCCACGCCCGCCAAGGCCAAGGCCAAGCCCGCCAAGAAGGCGTGACGCGCCCCGCGAGGAAGGCATGATCGAACGCTATACCCGGCCGGAAATGGGCCGCATCTGGACTCTGGAAAACCGCTACCGCGCGTGGCTCGCCGTGGAGCTCGCCGTGTGCGAGGCCTGGGCCGAGCTCGGCCGCGTGCCCGCCGAGGCCGTGGCCGTCATCCGCGAAAAGGCGGACATCGACGTGGACCGCATCCTCGCCATCGAGGAGGTTACCCGCCACGACGTCATCGCCTTTTTGACCTCGCTGGAAGAGAAAGTCGGCCCCGAGGCGCGCTTCATCCACCTCGGCTGCACTTCGTCTGATATCGTGGACACGGCCAATGCCCTGCTCCTCCAGCAGGCCGGGGCGCTCATCCTCAAGGACATCGACGCCCTGCTCGACGCGCTGCGCGAGCTCGCCGGCCGGCACAAGGGCGTGCTCTGCATGGGCCGCACCCACGGCATCCACGCCGAGCCCACCAGTTTCGGCCTCAAGATGGCCGGCTTTTACGCCGAGTTTTCCCGCCACCGCCGCCGCGTGCGCGAGGCGCTCGAGAATGTCCGCGTGGGCAAGCTCTCCGGCGCTGTGGGGACCTACGCCTTCGTGACGCCCGAGGTGGAAAAGCTGGCCCTGGACCGCCTGGGCCTTCGGGTGGACCCGCACTCCACCCAGATCGTCCAGCGCGACCGCTATTCCCAGTTCTTCTGCGCGCTCGCCATCCTTGGCGGGGGCATCGAGCGCCTCGCCGTGGAGTTGCGCCATCTCCAGCGCACCGAGGTACTGGAGGCGGAGGAGGGCTTCGGCAAGGGCCAGAAGGGCTCCTCGGCCATGCCGCACAAGAAGAACCCCATTTCGGCCGAAAACCTCTGCGGCCTCTCGCGCCTGTTGCGCGGCAACGCCCTGGCCGCCCTGGAGGACCAGGCGCTGTGGCACGAGCGCGACATCAGCCATTCCTCGGTGGAGCGCGTCATCATGCCGGACTCCACCATCATGGCCGACTACGCGCTGGCGCGCCTCACCCGCGTGCTCGCGGGGCTCGTGACCCACCCGGAGCGGATGCGGGAAAACATGGAGCGCTCCTTCGGGCTCTATTTCTCGCAACGGGTGCTCACCGCGCTCATCGCCACGGGCATGCCAAGACAGGAAGCCTATGAGGCCGTACAGCGCCTCGCCATGCAAAGCTGGCAGAGCCGCCGACCCTTCCCGGAACTGGTGCGGGAGGACGCGGCCATGGCCGCCCGGCTCGGCGCGGAGCTCGACGGCCTCTTCGACCCGGCCTATTACCTGCGCCACGAGGACGCCATTTTCGCCCGCGTCTTCGGTCCGGACGCGGAAAACTAGCGGAGGCCCCATGCAGGAGCAAAAGCGCCGCCTTGCCCGCATCCTCAAGGAAAAATCCTACCGCGAGGGGGATTTCGTCCTCGCTTCGGGCCGCAGGAGCGACTATTACTTCGATTGCCGCGTCACCGCGCTGTCGGCCGAGGGCTCGTGGCTCATCGGCTCGCTCTTCAACGACCTTCTCGCCGACCTCGCCATTCGCGGCGTGGGCGGCATGACCCTCGGCGCGGACCCGCTGGTCACGGCCACCACGGTCATCTCGTGGGAGCGCGGCCGTCCGCTGCACGGGCTCATCGTCCGCAAGGAGGCCAAGGGCCACGGCACGGGCCAGTTCGTGGAGGGGCTCGGCAATTTCGCGCCCGGCGACGCCGTGGCCATGCTCGAGGATGTGGTGACAACAGGCGGCTCCCTGCTCAAGGCCTGCGAGCGCGTGCGCGACGCGGGCCTCGAGATCGCGGCGGTCTGCGCCATCCTCGACCGGGAGGAGGGCGGCCGCGAGGCCATCGCGGAAGCGGGCTACAACCTGCTCTCGCTCTTCACCCGCAAGGAGCTCGTCGATCTTGCCCGCTGAACGCGCCCGCCGGCCGCTTGGGCGCGCCCTTGCCTGCGCCCTTCTGGCCGCCCTCATGGGGGCGGCCGGGCTTGCGCCTTCGGGGGCGCTGGCCGACAACTGGCAGGCCACCCTGCGCAACGAGGGCCTGCCCTCGAAGCTCGTGGGCGTGGACAAGAAGCACAAGACCTTCCATTATTTTGAAAAAAAGAGCCCGCTCAAGCTGCGCTATTCCTATCCCTGCGTGACCGGCCAGCTTGCCGGCGACAAGCAGCAGGTGAACGATTTGCGCACGCCCGAGGGCGTGTACTTCGTGGAGTACAAGATCGCGGGCGGCCTGGACTTCCGCGAATACGGCGGCATCGCCTATACCCTCAACTACCCGAACCCGGTGGACCGCCTGCGCGGCAAGACCGGCCACGGCATCTGGATCCACAGCAAGGGCTTCGACCTCGTGCCCACCAAGGGCTGCGTGGCCATCGGCCTCAAGGACATCGCCGAAGTGGGCCCCCTGCTCACGCCGGGCACGGCCGTGGTGCTCGCCGAGGAATTTGACGCCGCCCGCCAGCCCGCGCCGGACGACGGCACGGCCGCCGAGCTCCGGGGCCTCATGCGCGACTGGAGCGACGCCTGGGCCTCGCGCTCCGATTCGCTCTTCGATTTTTACGACGCCCCGGCCTATTCCCGCGCCACCGAGGACTTCGGGGCCTTCCGCCGCAACAAGGAACGGCTCTTCAAGCTCCTGAGCTTCATCAAGATCTACAACCGCGAGATCCACGCCCTGGAGGGGCCCGGCTACTGGGTGACGTGGTCGGAGCAGTTCTACACGGCCTCCAACCTCTCCACCGAGGGCATCCGCCGCCTCTACTGGCAAAAGGGGGACGACGGCAAGTTCCGCATCGTGGGCATGGAATGGACGCCGCGCGACGTGGGCATGCAGGCGGATTTCAAGCAGGGGCGGCTCGTGGCCGAGGCCCCGCGCACCGTCGGCACGGATGCCGGCGGCGCGGACCCGGAAATGCCCGTCCCGCCGAGGCTCGACATGCCCGAGGCCCCGGCGGCCGCCGTGGCCGCCCCGGCGAAGGCGCTTCCTGCCGGCGCGGAACAGGAGCCCAAGGCCGGGCCGGCCATTGCCGCCTCCGGCGCGGCGGGCGCGGGGGCGCAACTCGTCGCCATCAGCGACCCGCTTGTGCCGCGCAAGACGCCCGTGGCCCCGCCCGCGGAGATCACCTGGGGCAGCGGCAGGAGCATGGACGCGCGCGAGGACGCGGCCAGCGGAGCCCGGGCTGTCCCTGCCGCGCCGGCCCCGGGCGTCCCGCGGGAGGCCGCGCCGGCACAGGCTCCGGCCGTGGAATCCCCCCCAGCTCCCGCGCCTGCCGAGGCTCCTAGCGGCGTGACCGCGCCGCAAGAACCTGCCGGGGAGGCCGCGCCAGCCCCGGAAGCCTTCACCACCGAGGACAAGGCCGCGCTCGCCCGCGATGTGCGCGCCTGGAACCGGGCCTTTGCCGAGCGCTCCGACGACATCGCCGATTTTTACGACCGCAAGGAATACAACCGTCTGCCGTATTCGCTGGGCGTTCCGCGCGGGCTTTCCTATGACAGCGCCATGCGCGCCCTGCAGCGGGAGTTCCGCCAGCCCTGGATGCGGGTGGTGGAGCGCGAGCCCGTGCTGGAATACCATTACCCGGTGGCCGTAAGCCGCTGCGAGCAGATGGTCGTGGGGCCCGAGGGCGCGGTGCAGGGCATGCGGACGCTCTGGTGGCGCAAGGACGCCGACGGCGAGTTTCGCATCGTGGGCTCGGAGTTCAAGCCCGGCGAATACGGGCTCGCCGCCGATTATCTGGAGCTCGTGAGCGGCGAGGTGAGCCGCGCCGTGGAGGACTGGCGCAAGGCCTGGGAAGGCGCGCGCGTGGACGACTACATGGCCTTCTACACGCCGGACGCCGTGCAGGGCGGGCGCGCGGGCAGCCGCGCCATCCGCCGCCAGAAGGAGGACCTCTGGAGCCGGGTCAGGCCGACCATGGTCAATCTTTCGGGGCTGCGCCTCGCCATGGACAGGCGCGGCATCCGCGCGGACATGAGCCAGGCCTATGCGGACAGCGCCGGCCGCAGCGACCGCGGCGTCAAGACCCTCCTCCTGCGCTATGACGGCACGGGCTGGCGCATCCAGCGCGAGGACTGGGCTCCCGAGGCTCCGGCGAGGTAGGCCGTGCGCTACCGCGAACAACTGGGCATCATCCTCATGCGCGACAATGGCCCGCGCCGCAGCTTCCGCCTGCGGCGGAGCCTTTTTTTCGCGCTCGTCGTCTTTTTCGCCTGTATGCCCTTCCTCTGCGCCGCCTTGGCGTGGCAGTGCTGGCATCTCTGGCAGGAAAACGCCAGCCTGCGCGCCAACATGCAGCGCTTTGAGATGGATTGCCAGACGGCCCAGGCCACGGCCGAGCGTTTGCAGAATTTTGAGGAACTCCTCCGGGAGGAGGGCGTGCAGGGACGGGAGCTTTTGCTCCGCCGTCTGGCGCGCGCGGGCGTCGGGGTTCAGCCCGAGGCGGCCCCCCCCGCGGATGCCCCCCGGGACGCCGCGCCCGCTCTGGGTGACGGCCCGGGGCACGAGGAATTTCCCGAGGTGGATACGGGCGCGATCAAGGTGAGCAATGTGCAGGCCCGCGCGCTTCGCGGCAATGGCCTGCGCATCGGCCTCGACCTGCGCAACCCGGACAGCCAGAAACTGCTTGCGGGCTCGGTTTCCGCCACGCTGGTCACGGCGTCTGGCCAGAAGTGCCCGCTCGCCTTTGACCCCGAGGACGTGGGCAATTTCCGCATCAGCCGCTTCAAGCGGGCGGTCATGGTGGCCCGCGTGCCCGAGCAGTACAGCCTCGTCAACGCCCAGGTCATCCTCGAGGTCCGCGAGCAGGATGCGGACCTCATCTTCCGCAACATCTTCGCCGTGGAGCGCTGAGGCGCGACCCGCGGCCGGTCCGGTCAGCGCGCGGGCTCGATGACCTCCACCCCGTCCATATAGGGAACGAGCGCTTTTGGCAGGACGACGCTGCCGTCCTTTTGCTGGCCGTTTTCGAGAATGGCGGCCATGGTGCGCCCGGTGGGCAGGCCCGAGCCGTTGAGCGTGTGCGCCCAGGCGGCCTTGCCCCCCCTGGGTTTGAAGCGGATATTGGCGCGGCGCGCCTGGAAATCCGTACAGTTGGAGCAGGAGGAAATCTCGCGGTAGGTGTTCTGCGAGGGCAGCCACACCTCCACGTCATAGGTCTTGGCGGCGCTGAAGCCGAGATCCCCGGTGCAGAGGGTGATGACCCGGTAGGGCAGTTCCAGCAGTTCCAGCAGATGCCGCGCGTGCCCGGTCATGAGCTCGAGCTGGTTCATGCTGTCGTCCGGATGGGCGAAGCGCACCATCTCCACCTTGGTGAACTGGTGCATGCGGATGATGCCGCGCGTGTCCTTGCCGGCGCTGCCCGCCTCGGAACGGAAGCAGGGCGTGGCCGCGCAGTAGGCCAGCGGCAGCTCGGCCTCGTCCAGCGTTTCGCCCGCGTGCAGGTTGGTGAGCGGCACTTCGGCGGTGGGGATGAGATAATAGTCCCAGTCGCGCACCTTGAAGAGGTCCTCCTCGAACTTGGGGAGCTGGCCCGTGCCGGTCATGGTCACGCGGTTGACCATGTAGGGGGGCGCAATCTCGATGTAGCCCTCGCGCTTCGTGTGCTGGTCGAGGAAGAAGTTGACCAGCGCCCGCTCAAGGCGCGCGGCCCAGCCGCGTTCCACCACGAAGCGGCTACCCGTGAGCTTCGCCGCGCGGGCGAAGTCGAGGCCGCCGAGGCGCGTGCCGAGCTCGCCGTGCTCCTCGGGGGGGAAGTCAAAGGCGCGCGGCGTGCCCCAGCGCGCGATCTCCACATTCTCCTTTTCATCGGCGCCCTGCGGCACGGAGGCGTCCGGCAAATTGGGCACGGAGAGCAGCCAGGCCTCCTCCTCGGCCTTGACTTCGGCCACTTCGGCATCCAGCTTTTTGATGCGCTCCGAAAGCTCGCCCAGGGCGGCGAAGCGGTCGCTGGCGTCGCCGCCGGCGCGCTTGATGGCCGCCACCTCGTCCGAGGCCGCGTTGCGCCGGCCCTTCAGGGCCTCCACCTCGGCGAGCAGGGCGCGCCGCCGCTCGTCCAAGGCGCGAAATTCCCGCATGTCGAGTTTGGAGTGGCGCTCCTTGAGCGCTTTTTCCACCACTTCCGGCTGCTTTTGCGCCAGTTTGAGATCGATCATCGGCTGCCCCTCCTTCCCGAAAAGCCGTGCGGCCGCCGCGCCAAGCGGCAAGGCCGCCCCGTTGGTAGCATGGCGGCCACCGCCTTGCAAGCCGCCGCCATTGCGTGTATCTCTAAACAGATTCTAGAATCAACTTTTTTCCCGTGAGGCAGCCATGCAGCACCGCCGCTCAATGCCCGTCATCCTTCTCGCCCTGCTCGGGGCCGTCTTTCTGCTTACGGCCTGCGGGCCGAGCAACACCGTGCGATTGCTCCCCCCGCCGCCGCTGGACGCCTCGGTCCTGCCCGCGCCCAACGCGCCCAGCGTGAGCGTGGTCAGCTTTGAGGACAAGCGCGTGGACACGTCCTCCGTGGGCGTGCGCCGCGACGGCAGCGCCTTCACCACCAGCGGCGACGTGGCCGAGTGGATCAGCCGCGCGCTGGCCGACGAGCTCGCGCGCAGCGGCTTCCAAGTGACTTTTGCCGCCAACGTGAACCAGGCCCGCAGCGGCAATCCCGACTATCTCGTCACCGGCCAGGTGGACGAGGTCTGGCTCAAGGAAAACTCCTCGTTGGAGATCACCTCGCAGATGCGGGTCAAGTGCGCGCTCGCCAACCGCAAGGGGCGTCTCTGGAGCGAGTCCTGCAACGCGAGCCAGAGCCGCAGCGGCCTGCCTTCGGGCTCCACGGCGGACAATCTTCTGCTCGACACCCTGCGCGACCTCGTGAAGCCCATGGCCCAGAAGATCGTGCAGACCATCGACGCCAGGAAGAACTAGGCCGGGAGGCGGCTTGTGCCCGTGGGTTCGCGCTTCGCGCCCAGGCTGTTTTGGGCCATGGGCTGGGCCGTGCTCTGCCTGCTTGGCGGCGAGATTGACGTCGGGGTATGGGCCGCGGGCCCGCCGGGGGGAGGGCCCCCGCCTGCGGGCGCGGCCGTGACCGAAGTGGCCCAGCGGCCCTTCCCGCTGCTCGTGCCGCTTTCCTACCGCTGGGCCCGGGGGGCCGCGTGGTTCAATGCCCTCATGGCCGCCTGCCCGGAGCTTCCGGGCGCGGCGCGCAGGGGCCTTGCCGCCTCGGGGCTGGATGACCGCGCGGGCCTGCTCGCGCTCTGCGCCCGGCTGCATACCCTGGATCACCTCACGCCCGACGATTCGCCGGACATTGCCGTGGCCGTGCGCCTTGTGCCCGCCTCCCCCGAAGCCCGGGCAAGCGCCCTGCGCGAGGAGGACCTGCTGGCCGTGGAGCGCGCGCTGCTGCTTGATATGGAGGCCACGCTGCTCGCCGTGCGGCGCGACTGGCCGCCAACCCTGGCGGAGGCGCGAAAGCGCGCGGAAGCGCTGGATGCGGCGGCCCAGCGCCTCGAGGCGCTGTGGCTCGCGCATGGGGCAGCGCAGCCCGGTCCGGGCGGCTGGATCTGCGGCCCCGAGGCCCTCGACGGGCTGGAGCGGGCGGCGCGGGGCGCGCCGGACAATGCCGCCCTGTGGCTGCTGCTCGCCGAGGCGCGCCTGCAGCGGGATTTGCCGCAGGCCGCCGTGGCCTCGGCCGGGGAGGCCCTGAAACTGCTTGCCCGCCACGTCGCGCGGCATCCCGCGGACGAGCGCCTGGCCGCCCGGGCCCGCTATGTGCGCGGGCTCGCGCATTGGCGGCTCGGGCAGCCCGCCCTCGCCGAGGCGGATCTGGACGCGGCCCTGCACAATGCCGGCGTGGACAGCGCGCCCGACGACGCGGAGCGGGCGCGCCGTTTGCGCGCGCGGGCGGCCGTGCGCCTGGCGCGGCGCAACGTGGCGGGCATGTGCGCGGACTTTGCCGCCGCCTGCGCCCTCGGGGATTGCGAGGGCCTGGCCCTGGCCCGCAGCCGCGGGCAGTGCCGCGCCGCCGGGACCGTGGATGCCGAAGGAGCGACGCCATGAGCCAGCCCGTGCTGCTCAAGGTCTACGGCAATCTCTATCCCGCGGACGCGGCGGACCTCGAGGCCCTCGACCGGGCGAGCGCCGGGTGCGTTCAGGAAGGCGCGGACGAGGCGGTGACGCTCGAGCGGGACCTCTTGCGCATTTCCTTCGAGGGGCTCTTTTTCCCGGTGGACGACGTGCTCGAGGCGTTCGCGGCAATCCTCAGGCCGGGGCAGAAGGGCAAGCTCGATGTGCTGGATCTCGAGGGCTGGCGGCTCACGCGACACCAGTTCGCGGACGGCCGCATCACGTCCCGCTCGGCCCCGCTCAACAATGTACTGGACTTTTCCGGGCATTAAGCATTTCTTTTGCTGACGGCCGCGGGCACGACTGCGCGCGGCAGGCGGGCACACAGGCGGAAAATCGTTCACCCTCATCAGCACGGACAGGAAATCCTCATGGCGGCAACTCCCGGAAAAGGCGGCGTTGGCAACTTTCTCCTCGGCAACGGTTGCATCCTCCTGGCGACCATCTTCTGGGGCATCAACGTGCCCGCCACCAAGGTGCTCATCCCCGAGTGGATGACGGCCGACGGCGTTTCGGCCGTGCGCCTCGTCGGCGGCTGCATCCTGTTCTGGCTGGCCTCGCTGTTCATCAAGTGCCAGCCCATCCAGAAGGGCGACTGGCTCAAGATCGTGCTCGGCGGCGCGGTGGGCCTCTTCCTCTTCATTTTCCTCTTTGTGACCTCGCTGAAATACGGCAACGCCATCGACATTTCCATCATCATGACCCTGCCGCCCATGTTCGTGGTGCTCATGGAAGTGATCTTCATGCACCAGCGGCCCTCATTTGCCGAATATGTGGGCCTGGTGGTCTCCTTTGCGGGCGCGGTCATCGTCATCGTGACCGGGGCGAGCCACACCCAGTCGGGATCCAACATCCTGCTGGGCAACGCCATCGCCGTGGCCTCCACCATCTGCTACGCCTTCTACCTCGTCATCCTGGAGAAGCCCACGCACGCCTATCACCCGCTGTCGCTGTTGCGCTGGGTCTTTCTCTTTGCCGCCATCCCGGGCCTGCTCCTCGTGCCGGGGATGCAGGACATGCCCATCATCCACGCCGAAACGGCAACGCCCTGGATCTGGATCGGCTTCATCCTGTTCTGTCCCACCTTTATCGCCTATTTCCTCGTGCAGCCGGCCATCAAGAAGATCGGCTCCGAGCTGGTCTCGCTGTACCAGTACCTCCTGCCCGTGTGCGCGGCCATCGCCTGCGTTATCATCGGCATCGAGGAGCTGCACTGGACGCAGTGCGCGGCCATGGTGGTCATCGTCCTCGGCATGGCCATCACCAATCTCGGCAAGCGCAAGCGCGTGAAAAAGGAACAGGCGGCCAGGGCCTGAGCGGCGCGAAAAAGGGAGTTTGCCATGCCACGCATCCTGCCCGGCGAGACGGATATCTATGCCCTCACGGACGCGCGCCTTTCCCTGGGGCGTCCCGTGCTGGAGGTGGCGCGGGCTTTGCTCGACGCGGGCGTGCGCCTCCTCCAGTACCGGGAGAAGCGCCTCCCGGCGGGGGCCATGCTCGAGGAATGCCGCGAGCTTCGGCGCATGACCCGCGAGGCCGGGGCCTGCTTCATCGTCAATGACTATGTGGACATCGCCATGCTGGTCGGGGCGGACGGCGTGCATGTGGGCCAGGACGATTTGCCCGTGCCAGAGGTGCGCCGCCTGGTGGGGCCCGGGATGATCATCGGCCTTTCCACCCATTCGCCGGAGCAGGCGCGGGCGGCCGTGGCGAGCGGCGCGGACTATATCGGGGTGGGCCCCATCTTCGCCACGCAGACCAAGGAGGACGTGGTGGCCCCGGTGGGCTTCGCCTACCTTGACTGGGTGGCTTGGCATATCCGCCTGCCCTTTGTGGCCATCGGCGGCATCAAGGCGTGGAACGCCGCGGATGTGGCGGCGCATGGCGCGGATTGCTGCGCCCTTGTCTCCGAGCTGGTGGGCGCGGAAAATATCGGCGCGGCCGTGGATAAGGTGCGCGAGGCCATAAAGGCCGGAAAGGCCGCCCGGGGCTGAAAAGACCAACGCGGCAACGCGTGGCGCACAAGCCCCGTCCGCGCATGGGCGGGAGGCCAACGCGGAACGCCCGCCATCCGTTGCCGGATGACGGGCGTTCTGCATCCCTCGCGGGGAAAATGGGGAGCGGCGCTTATTGGAGGGCGAGGCCCACCGATTGATGGTAGCCGCGCATCCGGCGCTGCTGCTGGCGGGACTGGTTCAGGCTCCGGCGCACCTCGTCGCGGGCGCGCCCGGCGATGAGCGTGAGCTCCTCCTGGAGGCGCGCCTGTTCGGCCAGGCGGCTGCGGTAGTCCTCCACCGCGGCCTCGTCAAGCAGGTTCCAGGCCATGTCGGTGAGCTCGCCGCGCCGCCCGGCGAGCTCCATGGCTTCCTCATAATTGGCGCTCTCAAGGGCCGCCCGTTCCTGGCGGGCAAGCACCAGCGCCTCGTCCAGCAAGGCAATGCCCTGGCACATAGAATCCTCCCGGCCTACTGGCGGCAAATGCCCTCAAGCTGGCGGTGCATGGTCTCGCCCGCCACGCGCCATTCCTCGCAGAGGGGCGCGAACTCAAATTCCAGCAGGTCGGCGAGCAGCACCCAGTCCTCGCTCTCCATGACTTCGCTCATTTCCGAGATAAGATCGGAGAGCTTTTCGCTGCGGGCCACAAATTCCGCATCCGCGCCGCCGAGATAGCGGTCGCGCAGGTGCGACACCATGCCCATGAAGTCACGGGTCACGTCCAGCACGTCCTGGAGCAGCTCCAGCGCGTCCGCGTCCTGGGCCTCGCGGAACAGGCGCGCCACGTTGCGCGCGCCGCTCTCGAGCATACGCGCCACCTTGCCGAGCTCGCCGGACATCTCCACGGCCAGTTCCGCGGCGGGCTGCGAGCGCACCTCCACCGAGGTGATGGAATCGCAGCTCATGTCCTCGGCCTGGTGCGGATAGATTTAGGAAAAGCTCTCGTTGTTGACGAAAACGTCGGTCACAATGCGGCCGTCCATCTTT
>CAMWTD010000024.1 GCA_947177085.1 uncultured Desulfovibrio sp. | reverse complement strand
CCGCCCTGCTTGAGCGCTGGCGCGACTTTATGGGCGCGTGAGAGGCCGTTGCCCGGGGGACGCCCCCGCTCGGCGGAGGGCGCTCCCGGGAATGCTTGAAAGGCTCTAAACTTTTTCTTGGAATTGCCGATTGCCCTGAAAGAGGCGTCGCTCCTGCATTTTTTTGTGCGGGGGGCGCGGCGCGCCGTTCCGCTTGCCGCCGTTTCGGGAAGCATGTTTGCACGCATCTTGCAAAGCATTGGCCGCAAGAGAAGGCAAGCAAAGTTTTCCGTGTACCGGCCCCGGGGCGGGGCAGAATATTTCACGGCAAGAGGCGAGCATGGGCATCAGTATTTCCGGTTCCAACGCCATTTCGGGCCTGGGCGGCAACGATACCGATTTTGACAAGGTATTGACGCAGCTCAAGCAGATCGAAAAGACCCAGCTCAACCGCCTGGAGGCCTGGAAGAGCGACTGGCAACTGCGCTATGACGGCTTCACCCAGATCATCGACCAGATCCAGGCCGCCAGCAGCATGCTTGCGAAGTTGAGCGACAAGAACAACTTCGTCACCAAGCTCGTCAATTCGAGCAATGACAATATCCTCACCGCCGTGGCCAACGCCTCGGCCCAGGACGTGCAGCACACCGTCAAGGTGAACCAGGTGGCGAGCAACGCCATCTGGGCCAATACCGGGCATGTGTTCGAGTCCAAGACCGACATCATCAACACCACGGGCGAGAACCAGTATTTCAGCTATACGTATGCGGGCAAGCGCCACGACTTCAAGGTGCCCCCCAACACCACGCTGGATTCCTTCGTCAGCATGGTGAACAATTCCTCGGACAATCCCGGCATCAAGCTGAGCCTCATCCAGACGGGCTCGGGCTATGTTTTCCAGGTGGCGGGCAAGGACACCGGGGCCGCCAACGACCTCATCATCCATGACAGCAAGCTCGTGGGCATGGACGCCACGGGCTCCACTTCCACCTGGCAGACCAATGCCGCCCTTGACCTTGGCGAGACCATGACCTCGCCCACCAAGTATGTTTTTGACCTGGTGCTCGCCAACGGTTCCAAAAAGTCCGTCACGGTGAGCGGCGACAAGTCGCCGGAAGACCTGTGCGCGGCCCTTGAGAATGCGGCGGGCAAGGGCGTCATCAAGGCGGAGGTTGGCGCTGACGGCACACTGACCATTTCCGGCGTCCAGTCCTTCAGCAGGCGCACCGCCGGGGACGAGGCCTATGTGCCCGCCTCCACCCAGGTGACGCTCGCGGGCGAGCTCAAGGACAACAAGGGCGAATACGTCAAGCTCAATGCCGAGGGCGGCCTGGCCGACGGCCTCGCTGACGACGACCTCATCACGTTCACCATGACGCTGGATGACGGCACGACGCGCAGCTTCGACATCAAGGCCGGGGCCACCAAGCGCGACCTGCTCGTCCAGATGGCGCAGGCCACGCAGGAGGACACGAGCCTCGACATCGGCCTCATGGGCAATAGCTGGGGAACCAATCTCTCCGGCGTCAGGCGTGTTTCCTTTGCGGCGCAGAACGACGCCACCCTCAACGATTCGGTCCTCAAGACCAAGACCACGGATGCCACGGGCGTCCGTGACACGCTCGGCGGCACGATGCAGGCCGCCACCACCCTGACCTTCAAGGACGACAAGCTCGCCGAGCGCGTCGATGGCAAGGAGGCCGGGGCCGACGCCGGCGATCTTGTCTATACCCTCACCACGCAGTCCGGGCAGGTGTACTACCTGAAGGGCCTCAAGGGCGACATGACCAATGGGGACCTTGCCGACGCCATCAAGAACGGGCAGGGCCTTGTGGATGCCGACGGCAATGCCGTCACCTGGGGCGAGGCCGGCATCACCATGACTTTCGATGATGACGCGGGCACGGTCTCCCTGGACGGCGTGCTGTCCTTCCGGCTCACCACGGGTTCGGCCTCGGCTGAGGGCTACAGCGCGAGCCTTTCCGCCACCACCACCATCACGGCCGCCAACGGCAATCCCGGGGCCACCTCCTCGGGCAACCTCTTCTACCAGCCTGCTGAGGGCGGCTTCCAGCTCGAAAAGACGCCGGACCTTGTCTATACCATCACCACCAACAGCGGCGTCACCGGCACGCTGACGCTCGCCTCCGGCACGTCCATGAAGGATGTGCTCGCGGCCCTCAAGGATCCCACCAACGCGGGCTGGGCCTGGACGGACGCGGCGGGCGACCCGGCGACCGCCCCGGCGGATTTTGGCGTGCGCTTCACCGATGCCAACGGCAAGGAATATCTGGACGCCAGCGGCAACCCGCTCGCCCCGGACGCCATCGATGGCCCGGTCTACCTGAATTTTGACAACGCGCAGGCCGCGTCGGGCCCGGGCGTGACCGGCCAGGTGGCCACGAGCTCCAACTGGAATATCCAGCGCGCGGCCAATGCGCGCTACCAGGTGGACAACTGGCCCATCGAGATGGAGTCGGCGAGCAACAAAATCACCGACGTCATCGAGGGCGTGGTCTTCACCATCCAGGACGTGGGCGAGGCGCGCATGTCCGTAAGCACGGACATCACCTCGGTTGAGCAGTCCATCCAGGACTTCCTCGACGCGGTGAACTCCGTGCTGCTTACGGTGAACGACCTCATGAAGTATGACGAGACCAAGGAGGTCACGTCCAACGACCCCAACGACATCGGCAACAGTAACTACAGCGCCTCGGGCCTCACCAACCAGAAGGGCGGCATCCTCATGGGCAACTATGGCGTGCAGCTCTTCAAGTCGCGCTTCTCGAGCGTGCTCAGCTCCTCGCCGCCAGGCTTCAAGAGCCGCCAGTCCGCCACGGACGTGCTTTCCGGCGATGTGCTCGCAAGCCTCGCCAACCTCGGCATCAAGACCGATACCGACCAGAACAGCGACACCTACGGCCTCCTTGTCATCGCGCCGAGCTCCAGCATTGCCGAGCTCCAGTCCATCGACAAGGAAAACTACTCCAGCATGATCACTGACAACCTGGAAGCCGTGGTGGATTTCTTCTGCGCGAGCGGCACGGGTTCGTCCACCAGCACGGATTTTCGCTACGGCAGCCATGTCGAGGGCATCACCAAGGGCGGCAACTACGAGGTCAAGTATTCGGTCGACGAAGACGGCAATATCACTAAGGTCACGGTGGGCGGCGTTGAGGCCAAGCGGGACGAAAGCCAGGCCGGCTACTATTACAGCGTGGCGTCCGGCGATGCGCGCGGTCTGTCCATCCTTATCGACGACCTCACGCCCGGCGAGCATCCGCCGGCGGGCGAAGACCCCATGTATGTCCGCATCAAGCAGGGGCTCGTGCAAACCACCCAGAGTTTCCTCAAGGACGAGCTGGTCTTCAACGACGTCAACATCTCGGCCAACTCCACGCCGAAGCAGATCGAGGACGCCATGGCCCTCAAGGCCAAGAATGGCGCGCTCATGTCCCTGCGCGACAACTACATGACCGTCATGAAGAACATCGACGTCAAGATCGAGCGCGAACAGCGCCGCCTCGAAACCTGGGAATCGCGGCAAAAGGCGATCTTCGCCAACCTGGAGACACTGCTCAAGCAGTATGACGAAAAGCAGACATCCCTGGAGGCGCAGCTCAAGCAACTGGGCGGCAACAGCTAGGGCAGTCGGATAGATGATGCCGCGGCGGCTGGCGGGCCTACGCGGCAAACAACGGGCAACGAGAAGAGGAACGGCACATGAACAAAGCGGCAAATGCCTATTTTCAGACCAAGGTCAGCACCACAGATCAGGGGCAGCTTCTCCTCATGCTCTATGACGGTGCACTCCGCTATCTCCAGCAGGCGCGGGACAAGATGCTCGCCAAGGATTTCGCGGGCAAGGGCATCCTCATTTCCAAGGTCATCGACATCGTCAACGAGCTTTCCGCCTCGCTGAACATGGAGAAGGGCGGCAGCCTCGCCACCAACCTGAACAACCTGTACATCCTCTGCACGGCGCGGCTGCTCCAGGCCAACCTCAAGATGAATATCGAGTCGCTGGACAGCGTGGTGCAGATACTTTCGGGCCTGCGCGGGGCCTATGCCCAGATCATCGAGACGCCGGAGGCCCGCAAGGCCGCCGCGGAAATCGCCGGGCGGATGCAGCCCGCGGGCTCGGTGACCAAGAAGGCCCAGCCCCTCATGCAGGGAACCGCGGCCGCCGTACCGCGCACCCATGCCCAGGCGGTGTATGGCCGCAACGCCATGCGCGCCAATCCCGTCGCGGCCCCGACGCCCGCCGCCCCGCAAGCCGCGCAGGCGGCTCCGGCCCCGGCCGCGCCCCAGGCGGCTCCGCAAGCCGCGCCCCAGGCCGCGCAGCCGCAGCGGGCTCATGTGCAGCAGTTCGCGGCCCCGCAGTCCCAGACGGCCGCCCCCGCCGCGGGCGTCCAGCCCCCGCTGGGCGCTCCCGCCATGCCGCGCGGGATGCGCCTGCCCGGCGCGTATGCGCGGGGCTAGCCGCAAGGGAGCAAAGCGGCTTTGACAGGCTCAAAAAAGCGCCAGTGTCCGAGCATCCCGGCGCTGGCGCTTTACTTGTGCGCCCGGATACGGTAGCAAGAGGATAGAGGAAGCGGCACTTGCCGCCCATCGATAAAAAACCCCGGAGGTTCACCATGAAATATCTGCGTAGCATCGCCCTTCTCGCCGCTCTGGCGGCTCCTGTTGCCTTTGCCGCGCCCGCCCTGGCGGCCGGCGGCTTTTCCGGCCCCGTGAGCGGCGTCCAGGCCGACACCGTGGCCAAGGCCCTGACCCTTGGGGACGACGCCCCGGTGGTGCTCACCGGCAACATCGTCTCCCAGGTGGCCGGCAAGAAAGACAAGTTCATCTTCAAGGATGCCACGGGCGAAGTGCGCATGGAGATTGACCGCAAGGTCTTCGCCGGGCAGAGCGTCACCCCTGGGGACACTGTCCGCATCGTGGGCAAGGTCGACAAGGACCTCGGCAAGGACGTGAAGATCGAAGCCAAGTCACTGGAAATCGTGAAGTAATCAGCCATCGGCAAGAAGGCGGGGCGACATTTCGCGCCCCGCCTTTTTCTTCCGCGCCCTCGTTTTTCCGCCATGGCCGCCGTGGCGGCTGAAGCCCATTCCGGCTTTTCCCTGATGTTCCAAGGAGTTGCCTGTGCCTCTCTCCGCCGAGGGCCCGAAATTGCGCGGTAAGCGCCCAAGGCGTCTCTGGTGGGGGCTCGGCCTCGCGGTCGTGCTCGCCGCGGCCATGCTGCTGTGGCGCTGCGGCGGAGGCCGCCCCGACGGGCCCGGCATGGGCGGCAACGCGCCCCCCGTGCGCGTGGCCATCGCCGTGGCTCAGGATGTGCCGCACTTTTTGAACGGCCTCGGCACGGTGCTTCCTTCCAGTGACGTGCTTGTCAAGAGCCGGGTGGACGGCCAGCTTCTGCGCCTGCATTTTCAGGAGGGGCAGCGCGTGGCCGCGGGCGACCTCCTCGCCGAGATCGACCCCCGCCCCTTCCAGGCGGCGCTGGACGAGGCCGAGGGCCATCTTGCCCGGGACAGGGCGCAGCTCGAGAATGCCCGGCGCGATCTCGCGCGCTATGCCAAGCTGACCAGGGGCGACTACATCGCCGGGCAGCAGTACGAGACCCAGCGCGCCCTGGTGCGCCAGTACGAGGGCACGGTGGAGGCCGATCAGGCCGCCGTGGATTCCGCGCGCCTGCAACTGGAATACAGCCGCATCACCGCGCCCGTGGGCGGCCGCCTCGGGCTGCGCGCCGTGGACGAGGGCAACCAGGTGAAGAGCTCGGACGCCACGGGCATCGTGCGCATCACCGAAGTGAGCCCCTGCGACGTGCTCTTCACCCTGCCGGAAAGCCAGGTTGGCCTCATCACGCAGGCCCTGCGCCGCAGGGAGGCCGACCCGGCGCTTCCGCCGCTTGTCGTGCAGGCCTGGGATAGGGAACAGAAAAGGCTCCTCGGCGTGGGCGAGCTCATTTCGCTCGACAACCAGATTGACGCCGCCACGGGCACGGTGCGGCTCAAGGCGCGCTTTGCCAATGCGGACGGGAGCCTTTATCCCAACCAGTTTGTCAACGCGCGCCTGCTCGTCCAGACGCTGCATGATGCCGTGACCATTCCGGCGGCTGCCGTGCAGCTCGGCTCGCGCGGCTCCTATGTCTATCTCGTGAAAAAGGAGGAGCGGGCCGGGGCGGAGGCGGATGTGGCCATCTTGCGCGAGGTCAAGCCCGGCATCGAGGCGGGCAGGATAGCCGTCATCGACAGCGGCCTCGCGCCCGGGGACATGGTGGTGGTGGACGGCGTGGACCGCCTGCGCGACGGCATCCGCGTGCGCGTGGCCGCCACGGTGGAAACGCCGCGTGCGGAAGACCCTGCCGGCCCCCGCGCGGAGGCGGCGGCCGGCCAGCCCCCCCCGGCTGAAGAGGCCCTGTCCGGCGCGGGCGCGCCATGAACATTTCGCGCCTCTTCATCCTGCGCCCCATAGCGACCTCGCTGCTCATGGCGGCGCTTTTGCTTTCCGGGCTTCTGGCCTACCGCTCCCTGCCGGTGGCTGCGCTGCCGCAGATCGACTATCCCACCATTCAGGTGCAAACCCTCTATCCCGGGGCCTCGCCCGACGTCATGGCCTCGGTGGTCACGGCCCCGCTGGAGCGCCAATTCGGCGTCATGCCCGGCCTCACGCAGATGAGTTCGCTCTCCTCCGCGGGGGCCTCGGTCATCACTCTCCAGTTTGACCTCTCCGTGCCGCTGGACGTGGCCGAGCAGGAGGTGCAGGCGGCCATCAACGCGGCGGACAACCTTTTGCCCAATGACCTGCCTAATCCGCCCGTCTACAACAAGGTCAACCCGGCGGACCCGCCCATCGTCACCCTCGCCGCCACCAGCGACGCCGTGCCGCTCACCCGGCTGGAAGACCTTGTGGACACGCGCCTCGCCCAGAAAATTTCGCAACTGCCCGGGGTGGGCCTGGTGACGCTTTCCGGCGGCCAGCGGCCGGCCGTGCGCATCCAGGCCAACCCCAAGGCGCTGGCCGCGGCCGGGCTCACCCTGGCCGACGTGCGCTCGGCCATTGCGTCCGCCAATGTCAACGGGGCCAAGGGCAGCTTTGACGGCCCGGAGCGCGCGAGCACCATCGACGCCAATGACCAGCTTGCCTCGGCGGCCGAATATGCGCAGACCATCATCGGGTACAAGGAGGGGGCTCCGCTCAGGCTTCAGGACGTGGCCGAGGTGGTGGACGGCGCTGAGAACGCGCGCCTTGCCGCCTATGTGGCCGTGCGCGTCGACGGCGGCCGGGACGAGTTCCGGCCGGCCATCGTGCTTTCCGTGCAGCGCCAGCCCGGGGCCAATGTCATCAGCGTGGCCGACAGCGTGACCCGGCTTCTGCCGCGCCTGCGGGAGACCCTGCCCGGCAATGTGGACGTGCGCGTGGTCACGGACCGCACCGTCACCATCCGCGCCACGGTGCATGACGTGCAACTGGAGCTTCTGCTCTCCATCGCCCTTGTCATCGGCGTCATCTGGCTGTTTTTGCGCAATGCCGAGGCCACCTTCATCCCGGCGCTGGCCGTGCCGCTCTCCCTCGTCGGCTCCCTCGGCGTCATGTATCTCGCGGGCTATTCGCTGAACAACCTCACGCTCATGGCGCTCGTCATCGCCACCGGTTTCGTGGTGGACGACGCCATCGTGGTCATCGAGAACATCACCCGCTATCTGGAAAGCGGGGAGCGGCCGCTCGCGGCCGCGCTCACCGGCGCGGGCCAGATCGGCTTCACCATCATTTCGCTGACCATCTCCCTCGTGGCGGTGCTCATACCGCTGCTCTTCATGGGCGACGTGGCGGGCAGGCTCTTTAGGGAATTTGCGGTCACGCTGGCTGTGACCATCCTCATTTCGGCGGTCATCTCGCTCACGCTCACGCCCATGCTCTGCGCGGTGATGCTCAGGCCCGAGAGGCACGGCAGCGCCAAACGCGAGGAGCCGGGCCGTTTTTTCAGCCGCCTGCTCGCCTGGTACGAGCGCAAGCTCGACGTGGTGCTGCGCCACCAGCGCGTGACGCTGGCCGTGGCCCTCGCCACCATGGCGCTCACCGTGGCGCTCTATGTGCTCGTGCCCAAGGGCTTCTTCCCGGTACAGGACACGGGGGTCATCCAGGGCATCGCCGAGGCTCCGCAGGATACCTCCTTCGCGGCCATGGCCGGGCGGCAGCGGGAGCTTGCGGACCTGATCCTGCGCGACCCGGCCGTCGCCAGCGTGGTTTTTTTCGTGGGCGTGGACGGCATCAACCAGAGCCTTGCCACCTCAAGGCTCACGATTGCCCTCAAGCCCCTGGCCGAGCGCGACGCCCGCGCCCCGGCCATCGCCCGCCGGCTCATGGCCGAGGCGGAGCATGTGCCCGGGCTTTCGCTCTATCTCCAGCCCGTTCAGGACCTGACCATCGAGGACCGCGTCTCCCGCACGCAATACCAGTTCAGCGTGGAGGCGCTTTCCCGCGACCAGCTCGACGAATGGATACCGCGCATGACGGAGGCTCTTGCAAGGCTGCCCGAGCTCTCGCATGTGACGAGCGATCTCAGGGCCCCGGGCCGCATGGCATGGCTCGACATCAACCGGGACGCGGCGGCGCGCCTCGGCATCAGCATGACCGACATCGACAATGCCCTCTATGACGCGCTCGGCCAGCGCCTTGTCTCCACCATCTTCACCCAGACCAACCAGTACAAGGTGGTGCTGGAAGTGGCCCCGCGCTTCCGCCTGGGGCCCGGTTCCCTCGGGGATATCCACGTGCGCGGCTCTGGCGGCGAGGCCGTGCCGCTCACGAGTGTGGCTACCCTTACGGAAAAGCCCGTATCGCTCGCCATCGCCCGGCAGGGGCAGTTCCCGGTGGCGACCATCTCCTTCAACGTGGCCCCGGGCTCTTCGCTGGGCGCGGCTGTGGACGCGGTGCTCGACGAGGAAAAGCGCCTCGGGCTGCCCGCCGCCCTGCGCACGGAATTTCAGGGCGCGGCCCGGGCCTTCCTTTCCTCGGCGGACAACCAGGTCTGGCTGATCCTCGCGGCCATCGTGACCATGTATATCGTGCTCGGCGTGCTTTACGAGAGCTATGTCCACCCGCTGACCATCCTCTCGACGCTCCCCTCTGCCGGCGTTGGCGCGCTTTTGGCGCTGCTCCTCGCGGACATGGAACTCGGCGTGGTGGGCGTCATCGGCATCATTCTGCTCATCGGCATCGTGAAAAAGAACGCCATCATGATGATCGACTTCGCGCTGGAGGCCGAGCGCGGCGAGGGCCTCGCGCCCGAGGCCGCCATCCGCCAGGCCTGCCTGCTCAGGCTTCGGCCCATCCTCATGACCACGCTGGCCGCGCTTCTGGGGGCGCTGCCGCTCATGATCGGCTGGGGCATGGGCGCTGAGCTCAGGCGACCGCTCGGCGTGACCATGGTTGGCGGCCTTATCGTGAGCCAGGCGCTCACCCTGTTCACCACGCCGGTCATCTATCTGTGGTTCGACCGCCTGAGCCGGGGCTTTGCCGCCAGGCGCGGACGCGCGGGCGACCCGGGTGCGCCGGGGCAGGCGGAAGCATGAGCGGGAGAGGGCGGCGTCGGCTCGGGCCGGAATTTTTGCCGTGGAACATTTCCGCGCCCTTTATCCGCCGCCCGGTGGCCACCACCTTGCTGACCATCGCCGTGGCGCTGGCGGGCATGGTGTCTTTCGGGCTTTTGCCCGTGGCCCCGCTGCCCGAAGTGGACTTTCCCGTGGTGGTCGCCCGCGCGAGGATGCCCGGCGCGGGCCCCGAGACCATGGCCGCCACGGTGGCCACGCCGCTTGAGCGCGCCCTCGGCCGCATCGCGGGCGTGACGGAAATGACCTCCACGAGCAGCCTCGGCTCAAGCAACGTGGTCCTGCAGTTCGACCTTGACCGGGATATCGACGGGGCCGCGCGCGACGTGCAGGCGGCCATCAACGCGGCGCGCTCCACGCTGCCCACCATGCCTTCCAATCCCTCCTACCGGAAGGTGAACCCGGCCGGCGCGCCCATCATGATCCTGTCCATCACCTCGGATGTGCTCACCCGGGCGCAGCTTTATGACGCGGCTTCCACGGTGCTCGCGCAGAAGATCTCGCAAATCCCCGGGGTGGGCGAGGTCACGGTGGGGGGCGGCGCGCTCCCCGCCGTCCTCGTGGAGGCCATCCCCGACGCGGTCTCGCGCCTTGGCCTCTCCATGGAGGACATCCGGCGCGCGCTTTCCCGGGCGAATGCCTTTTTGCCCAAGGGAATGCTGGAAAACGCCGACCACGCCTGGCTTGTTGGCGCGAGCGACCAGCTTGGCGCGGCCGAGGACTATAAGCCGCTCATCGTGGCACAGCGGGAGGGCGCGGCCATCCGCCTCGGCGACGTGGCGAAGGTGGAGGATTCCTCGCAGGATGTGCGCAACATGGCTGTGGCCAACGGCAAGCCCGCCATCCTGCTTATCGTGTTCCGCTCGCCCGGGGCCAACATCATCGAGACGGTGGACCGGGTGAAGGCCATGCTGCCGCAGTTGCGCGCGTGGCTCCCCGAAAGCGCGGACCTCTCCCTGCGCATGGACCGCTCCATCACCATCCGGGCCTCGCTGCGCGAGGTGGAAAAGAGCCTCATGCTCGCCATGGGGCTCGTGGTGCTTGTGACCTTTCTCTTTTTGCGCAATGCGCGGGCCACGGCCATCCCGGCGGTGGCCGCGCCGGTCTCGCTCATCGCCACTTTCGGGGTCATGTATCTCTGCGGCTACAGCCTCGACAATCTCTCGCTCATGGCGCTGACCGTCTCCACGGGTTTTGTGGTGGACGACGCCATCGTGGTGCTCGAAAATATCGTCCGCCGCCTCGAACTGGGGGAGAGCCCGCTGCGGGCGTCCTTGCGCGGGGCGCGCGAGGTGGGCTTCACCGTCATTTCCATTTCGCTCTCGCTCGTGGCCGTGTTCGCGCCCATCGTCTTCATGGGCGGCGTGGTGGGGCGGCTCTTCCGCGAATTCGCCGTGGTGCTGACGGCGGCCGTGCTCGTCTCCATGCTCGTCTCGCTTACCACGACGCCCATGATGTGCGCGCAGATGCTCAGGCCCTTCGACGAGCAGGTGAAACGCCGCAAGGCGCGACTCAAGGCCCTGCGCGCCGGCGGCCTGGGCCCGCTGGCCCGCTGGATGACGCGCCTTGGCATGTGGTGGGGCGCCGGCCTCGCCCGGCTGCAAGGGGCCTATGCCGTGAGCCTCGATGCGGTGCTGCGCCATCCGCGCATGACGCTGCTTGCGCTTTTGCTCGTCATCGCCGGGAATGTCTGGCTCTACGTCATCATCCCCAAGGGTTTTTTCCCGCAGCAGGATACGGGCGTCATCATGGGCGGCATAAGGGCGGACCAGAGCGCGTCCTTCCAGTCCATCGAAGGCAAGCTCGAAAAGCTCGTCAATGTCATCCGGGCCGACCCGGCGGTGGAGCAGGTCTCGGCGCATATTTCCGGGGCGCGGGCCGGGGGCGGCGTGTTCATCGCCCTCAAGCCGCTGGAAGAACGCAAGATCGGCGCGGAGGCCGTCATCGGGCGGCTTCGGGCGCAGCTTTCCGCGGAACCGGGCCTGCGCATCTTCCTCAGGCCCGCGCAGGACATCATGATGGGCGGCAGAAGCTCGCGCTCCCAATACCAGTACACGCTCCAGGCCGACGACCTCGAAGCCCTGCGCCTCTGGGGCCGCAGGCTTCAGGAGGCGTTGTCGCAGGAGCCGCTTTTCAAGGATGTGGACAGCGACATCGAGGAGCGCGGCCTCCAGACCATGCTCGATGTCAATCGCGACGCGCTGGCGCGGGCCGGCCTGACCATGAGCGACGTGGACGCGGCGCTCAACAACGCCTTCGGGCAGCGCCAGGTCTCCACCATTTATCGCGACAAGAACCAGTACCGCGTGGTGCTGGAATACGGGCCGGACTGGCTTGAGGGCGCGGAGGCGCTCGACAAGGTGCGGCTGCCCGGCAAGGACGGCCTCGTGCCCCTGCTCTCGGTGGCGAGCGTGGGGCCGGGCTTCGCGCCGCTTTCCGTGGCGCATCAGGGGCAGTTCGCGGCGGTGACGGTGTCCTTCAATCTTGCGGAGGGCGCGTCGCTCTCACAGGCGCAGGCGGCCATCGCCGAGACGCGGGTGCGCATCGGGATGCCCGCCGACATCGTGGGGAGCTTTCAGGGCACGGCCAAGATGTACAGCGACACCATGCGCAACCAGGTGGTCATGATCCTGGCGGCGCTGGCCGCGCTCTATATCGTGCTCGGCGTGCTCTACGAAAGCCTCGTGCATCCGCTGACCATCCTCTCCACGCTGCCGTCGGCCGGGGGCGGGGCGCTGCTCGCGCTCATGGCCTGCGGCATGGAGTTCAGCGTCATCGCGCTCATCGGGGTGCTGCTGCTCGCAGGCATCGTCAAGAAAAACGCCATCATGATGATCGACTTCGCGCTGGAGGCGCAGCGCACGCGCCGCCTCACGCCCGAAACGGCCATCCGCGAGGCTTGCGCCCTGCGCTTCAGGCCCATCATGATGACCACGGCCGCGGCCATCCTCGGGGCCGTTCCGCTGGCGCTCGGCCACGGCGACGGCGCGGAGATCCGGCGGCCGCTGGGCGTGGCCATCGTGGGGGGGCTGCTCCTCAGCCAGTTGCTCACGCTCTATACCACCCCGGTGGTCTATCTCTGCCTTGACCATGCCCGCATCCGCGCCCGCAGGCTCTGGCTGCGGCTGCGCTATGGGCCCGAGCGGGGCCGCAGGCTCGAGCTCCTGGGGCGGAAGGCATGATGAGGGAAGGAGGGCTGATGCCGCCCGTGGAGATTGTCCGCAACAGGCAGCGGCAGGCGGGTCCGCTTGCGCCGGAGATGGCCGGGAGCGCGCGCCTCGCGCGGAAATTCCACGCGACGCTGCCCGGCTCCGCGTCCACGCCGCTGGTGCGGCTTCCCGGGCTCGCGGCAAGGCTCGGCGTGCGTGCCGTCTTCGTCAAGGACGAGTCGCAACGCTTCGGGCTTGAAGCCTTCAAGGGCCTCGGTTCTTCCTGGGCGGTGGCGCGGGTGTTGGGGGAGCGGCTCGGGCTTGCGCCCGAAAGGCTGGATTTTGCGGGATTGCGCGCGGCGCGCCCGCAGTTGGGAGAGTTGACCTTTGTCACGGCCACGGATGGCAATCACGGCCGGGGCCTTGCCTGGGCAGCGCGTCTTTTGGGGCATCGGGCGCGCGTCTTCATGCCCGCGGGGGCGGCAGCGGCGCGCGTGGCGGCCATCCGCGAGCAAGGGGCGCAGTGCGTGGTCACGGACCTCGCCTATGACGACGCGGTGCGCCATGCGGCGGCCCACGCGCGGGAGCTTGACGCCATCCTCGTGCAGGATACGGCCTGGGATGGCTATGAGCAAATCCCGTCGTGGATCATGGAGGGCTATGGCACGCTGGCGCTGGAAACGGCGGAGCAGTTGGCCGTTTCAGGCCCTGACGGCTCCCCGAGCCATATTTTTTTGCAGGCGGGCGTGGGCTCCTTTGCCGCCGCCGTGCTGGCGAGCCTCGGCGCGGCGCTCGGGGCTTCCGGCGCGCCACGGCCGGCCTTTGTGAGCGTGGAGCCCCATGCCGCGGATTGCGTATTCCGCTCCATCAGGGCGGCGGACGAAAATCCGCGAACCTGTCCCGGCAGCCTCGAAACACTCATGGCCGGGCTTTCCTGCGGCGAGGTGAGCCGACTCGCATGGCCCCTCTTGCGGGCCGGACTTGCGGCGGCCTGCGCCGTTTCCGATGATGTGGCGCGGTGCGGGATGCGCCTTTTGGCGCGGCCCGAGGCGGGCGATCCCCCTCTTGTCTCGGGGGAGTCGGGCGCTGTGGGCGCGGGCCTGCTCCACTGGCTCATGCAGCCGGAGCCCGGAGCCCGCGGGGCTTCGGCGAGGGCCCGCGAACTCTTGGGCCTCGGCCGCGCATCGACAGTCCTGCTCATCAGCACTGAGGGGGCGACGAACCCCACTGTCTGGGAAGCCGTCACGGGAGACGCCGCCCCGGCGCGCGGAGAGCCTGGCTCGTGAAGGGCCCGCGGTTCAGGCCTTGTCCGCCAGTTCCACGGTGATGTGGTCGGCCTCGCGATTGCGCAGGGAGATGGTCACGCCGGAAAGGCGCAGGGCCACCGGGTCCTTGAGGGGCGCGCGTCCCACCACGGAAACCTTCGCCCCGGGAATGAGGCCCATGTCCCGGATGCGGCGATTGACCTCGCCCGCTGCCTCCACCCGGGCGATCTTGCCCTGCTGGCCCACCTTCATCTTACGCAGACTGATGATCTCGCTCATGGCCGCTCCTCCGGTTGCGCGCGGGTCTGGCCTCGCGCGTGCGGCATGGCGTTTTCTCACGCCAAGCGCCGCAAATTGTCGTGCACTCAAAAGTTGCGCAAAGCGGGACGGCTGTCAAGAAAAAAGAAAATCATTTTCATTTTAGGCGGTTCAGGAACCGTCTGCCGATTGCCGGCAACGCCATGCGGCTCAGGGGGCGGGGAGGATGAGGCCCCGCCGGAGCAGGAGCGCCGCCAGCGGTGTGAGCGGCAGGCCGACCACGGTGCTCCACGCGCCGTCGATGCGCCGGGCGAGGAAGGCCCCACGTCCCTGGACTGCATAGCCGCCGGCCTTGTCGTCCGGCTCCCCGCTGCGGGCATAGGCCTCGAGCACCTCGCGCGGCCAGGGGGCAAAGCTCACGCTGGCCGTGTCCGTAAGGGATTCCTCGGCGGGGCCGGCCCATACCGCGGGCAGCGAGAGCGCCACGGCGCTCGTCACCCTATGCGTCTTGCCGGAAAGCTCCTCCAGCATGGCAAGGGCTTCATCCCGGTCCCGGGGCTTGCCGAGGATATGGCCGTGGAGGCAGACAACGGTGTCCGCCGCCAGGATAAGGCTTGTCGCCGCGGCGTCGGGGGCGAGCAGGCGGCGGACGGCAGCAGCCTTGCCGCGTGCCGCGCGCAGGGCATAGGCGGCAGCGTCCTCCCCGGGCGCGGGGCGCGGCTCCTCCTCATCCGGCGCTGTGAGGACGGTGAAGGGCAGGCCCCAGCCCGAGAGGAGCTCCCGCCGCCGGGGCGAGCCGGAGGCGAGCACCACCGCAAGGCCCGGCGCGGGCACGAAGAGCGGCGGCAGGGCCGGGGGGAGGGGCTTGTCCCTGTCCATGCCCGGTCAGGCGAGAGGCCGATGACGGAGGATTTCGCGCCCCTCCATGTCCAGCACACGGAAGAGGCCGCCTTCATAGAGCCCGTAACTGCGGGGGAAGCCCTGCTTGGGCAGCGACAGCGAGCCGGGATTCCAGAAGTGGAGGCCCTCCAGGGTTTCCCCGCGCGGCACATGCGTATGCCCGCGCAGGATTACCGTCCCCGAGGCCAGCCCCGCAATGGGGGGCACTTCGGGCAGGTGATGGCCGTGGCACACGAAGATGCGCAAGTCCTCCACATCGAGCCACGCGCTTTCCGTCATGGGAAAGGGCATGAGGTTCACGTCCACCTCGGCGTCGCAGTTGCCGCGCACCGCGGTGATGGGCGGCCGCATGGCGGCGAGCTCCGGCATGTCGTGCAAAAGCCCCGGGGTGTCATAGCCAGGGGGCAGGGGATTGCGCGGTCCGTGATAGACGAGATCGCCTAAAAGCACGAGCATGTCCGGGCAAAGATCCCGGATGCGGTCCTCAAGGAAGTGCAGGCTCTCGAGGGAGCCGTGCAGGTCCGAGGCGATGAGCAGGCGCATCAGGCCCCCTCCCGGGCTGTTTCGCGCATCCCGGGGTGATCGCGGTCCCACTGCTCGCGCGGGATTGCCTCCTCCACCAGCATTACCGGGATCTGTTCGCGCACGGGGTAGACGACGGCGCAGGCATCACAGGCGAAGCCGGCGGTCTTCCCCTCGAGGTCCAGCGCGGCGAGCTCGCCGAGGCACTTGGGGCAGGCCAGCAGGCGCAGGAGTTCTTCGGTATTCATGAAAGGCTCCTTTGTTGCGGCGGGTTCAGCGGCCCCAGAGGGCCAGCAGCGGCCCTGCGGGAAGCAGTGCTTCGAGCGGCATTTCCACTTTCTGCACGCCCGCTGCCCATGGGGCCACCTGGTAGGGCTGGAAATTGATGCAGATGCCTTGCGGCGTCAGGGTGAGGCTGGAAAAATTTTCCACAAGGGGCGCAGTGCCGTCATCCAGCATCCTTAGGCGCACACTCGCGCCCAGGCGCGGCGCGAGCTCCCTGCGGGACCATGCGGACATGAGCGCGAGCGCGGTCTCGGGTTTTTCAAAGAGGTCCATGAAGGCCAGGCGCTGCCCGGTGATGAGGCTGTAATTGAGGGTGAGGATGTCGAGATTGCCCTGGGGCGTGCCCGCATAGTTCCAGATTTCAAAGGTGATGCTCACAGCCGCGTCCGAGGGGCGGCTGATGCTGTAGGAGCCCCAGAGCTCGAAGGTGGGCCGCTGGTCCGGCGCGTCATCGGCCTCCATGGGGTCGTGGACGGGCGTCAGGGAAGCCCCGGGGATGCCTGCGCGGCTGAGGTCCAGGTGGGCCGCAAAGGCGTTGGCAATGCCGCTGACCCAGGCGCGGACGTCTGCATCGATTGCCGGAATGCCAAAGGAGGGATAGTCGATATGGATGTCGGCCTCTTGCCCGTCTGCTGTTGTGCCGGGCAGCGGCCTTTGCAGCAGGTGATTGATGACGCCCGGCCACTGGGAACCGGAAATCTGCGCGGCCGCGTCTTCGGTGGTGGCGGGAAGATATTCCGCGCCGGCCGTGCCGGACATGCCGGCCGGCGCGCTCGCATCCAGATCTTGAGAGTGGCTTGCCGTGGCATACGGGCGCGGCGGCCCCGATGCCGCCGTTACCGCGCCCGACCTAGCGGCCCCCAACAGGCGCGGCTGTAAATTATAAAAAAATGACGCTT
>CAMWTD010000023.1 GCA_947177085.1 uncultured Desulfovibrio sp. | reverse complement strand
TGGTCAAGCTCGAGGGGCGCATCATCTTCCTGCTCGACCTTGAGAAGGTCGTCGCCAACCTCAACCCCAAGCTCAGCCTCAGGCTCGACGACCTCGGCGACGACTGGGACGGCACCACGGGCTACCGCGCCCTGGTGGCCGACGACTCCGCGCTGGTGCGCGAGATGCAGCGCGACCTTCTTGAGCGCGCGGGCTTCAAGGTCATCATCACCACCAACGGCCGCGAGGCCTGGGACTGCCTGACCAATTTCCGCCGCCGCGTGGAGGAGGAAGGCCGCCCCTTGAGCGACTTCGTGCAGGTGGTGGTCTCGGACATCGAGATGCCCATGATGGACGGCCTCAACCTCACGAGCCGCATCAAGAACGATTCCATCCTCAAGCAGCTTCCGGTCCTGCTCTTTTCCTCGCTGATCACGGAAAAACTGCGCCACAAGGGCGTCAGCGTGGGCGCGGACGGTCAGATCTCCAAGCCCGAGGTGGGCACGCTCGCCAAGCGCGCGGCGGCCCTTATCCGCGAGCGCGGCCTCGCCGGAGACACAGCGGCCATTGAGGGCGGCAAATAGGCCGGCCGCCGCCTACTCCTGCATGATGAGGAAGCTCCCGAGCAGGCAGAGGCAGATGCCCGCAAGCTGCCGCATGTTCAGGTGCTCCCGGTAGAAAACGAGCCCGATGAAGAGCAGGAGCACGGCCAGCAGCACATTCACGAGCAGCGAGGCCACGCTGATCTTCCAGCCCGTCCTGTACATAAAGATATAGCCCACTTCCAGGCCGACCATGGAAAGGCCGAGCGCAAAGCCCGTCCAGTTCGTATGCGCGAGCGAGGCGAGGAAATCCCTGTCCTTTTCAAAGAGGAAATACGAGATGAAGGACAGGAAGGAGGCCGTGAGGTAGGTGACGACCAGCACGGTCCACGGGGAACAGTCCCTGGGGATGGACTTGGCCGAAAGATTGTAGAGGACGTTGGCGAAAACGACCAGGGCCAGCGGCCAGTAGAGATGAAATGATGCAGAGAGCATGGTTCACTCATGGTTGCGCCCGCCGTGGGCATGATGCCCGGACAACGCGAAAAATCCCCGGCCTCTAGCTCCCGTAGCGCCTGTCCAGTACGCGTTTCGACTTGCTGAAGGTGCGCGGCAGGCTGGCGTAATCCGCCACCTTCACGTCCATGCGCGCGAGGATGCGGCTGCGCAGGCGCGCGGCCATGGCCTCGGCGAGCGCCGCGTCGCCGCCTGCGCCTGCGTCGCCGGCCCGCTCCACGGTGAGCGCGAGGTGGTCCACGCCGCGTTCGTCCCGCGTGAGCTCGATCTGGTACTCGCCGCCGAGCTCGGGAAACTCGCCGATGACATCCATGATCTGGCCGGGATAGATGTTCACGCCCCGGTAGATGATCATGTCGTCCGAGCGGCCGAGGATGCGGTCATGCCGCGGCATGGCGAGCCCGCAGGCGCATTCGCCGGGGATGAGCCTTGTCAGGTCGTGGGTGCGGTAGCGGATAAGCGGCACGGCCTCCTTGCGTAAAGAAGTCACCACCATTTCGCCCACCTCGCCCTCGGGCACGGGCTCGAGGGTTTGCGGGTCCAAAACCTCGATGATGAAGAGGTCGGCCCAGTAGTGCAGCCCGGCATGCGCGTCGCAGTCGATGGCCGTGCCCGGCCCGTACATTTCCGTCATACCCGCGATGTCGTAGCTGCCCTCGAGGCCGAGCTTTTCCTCGATGGCAAGACGCATCTTCTCGCTGCGCGTTTCCGCGCCGCAGATGACCTTGCGCAGCCTGAGCTTCCCGGCGAGGCCCGCGCGCTCGGCCTCCTCGGCGAGCAAGAGCGCCATGGAGGCCGTGGCCCCGAAGCAGGTGGCGTCCATGTCGGCCAAAAGCTGGAGGTGCATTTCGAGATTGCCCGGGCCCACCGGCACGGTGAGCATGCCGAAAAGCTCGCTGCCAAGCTGAAAGCCCGCGCCGGCTGTCCACAGGCCGTAGCCCACGGCCACCTGCATCCTGTCCTTCGGGGTGAGACCGGCGAGCTCGTAGCAGCGCGCCATCTGGAGGCTGAAGGTCTCGGTGTCCGCCTTGGTATACGCGAGGATCTTGCGCTTGCCCGTCGTTCCGCTGGAGGCGTGGATGCGCACGATCTGCTCCTCGGGCACGCACACGAGCGGCAGGGGATAGCCGCGCCGCAGGTCCTCCACGTCGGTGAGGGGCAGGCGGCGGAGGTCGTCGAGGCTTCCGATGTCGGCGGGCGTGACGCCGCAGCCGTCGAGGAGGGCGCGGTACTGCGGCGATTTTTGCGCCTGGGCCACGGTCCAGCGCAGGCCGGCAAGCTGGATCTCGCGCAGGCGTTCCGGGGAGTGGTCGGGGATGAAGCGGTAGCTTTTGGCGTCGGGCATGGCGGCTTCCGGGGAGGTTGGGGCCGTGTAAGGGGAGGCTTTGCTCTGCTTTCTGGCGTGGTGCGTGGCTGTGCTGCGTCTGTATTGCCGAAATTATCCGTCAAAAACAGCCTTTTCCCTGCTGCCTGCGTCAGAAAAAAATTTCCTCGGTCGAGTACTTAAGTACACTCCCTTCGGAAATTTTTATCTTCCTTGCCAGCAGCAAAAAATCTTATTTTTTAGGATTCTTCCGGCACCAGCACCCGTCTTTCGCTTCGCTCCAGACGGAATTAAGGAAGTGGGGTCAACTGCATCGCAGGCCACGGCCTCGGGAGAAAGCGTAGGCTATCCCGCTTTGCCGCCAAGGGCAAGGCGCGGCGAGAGGGGAAGCTCGCCCCCGAGGTCGATGCCCTCGGGCGTCACCACGGTGCGGAAGGGGTACATCTCCACGCCGGCGGCCAGTGCCTCGGCGAAAAGCGCCGCATAGTCCGGGTCGATGAAGTCCGCCGGGGCGAAGCAGTGGCCGTCGGGCCGCTGCACGAGGTAGAACATGGCCGCGCGGCAGCCTGAGGCCACGATGTCCATGAGCTCGCGCAAGTGCTTGCGGCCGCGCTCGCTGGCCGCGTCGGGGAAGCGGGCCGCGTCGTCCTCCACCATGGTCACGTTCTTGCACTCCACCCAGAGCGGGGGCAGGCCCGGCCCGGTGAAAAGGCCGTCGAGGCGGCTCTGGCCGCGTTTCGCCTCGCGCCGGAGCTCCGTATAACCGGCGGCAAAGGGGAGGCGCCCGGCGCGGAAGGCCGCTTCCAGCATCCGGTTGGGCGTGGAGGTGTTGACCCCAACCCAGAAGCCCGGGCCGGCGGGGAGCCGTCCGGCCCGCGCACCGGCTTCGGCCGCGCCGGGCTTACCCTGGCCCGGCACGGCGCGTTCGTCCAGCCAGACACATTCCTGCGTATAGGGGAGCTTGCGGCCGGGCGCTTGCGCCGGGGAGACGAGCACCGGCGCGCCCGGCCGCGTGAGCCCGAGCATGGAGCCGGAATTGTTGCTGTGCGCCCAGAGCGGGCCGGCCTCGGTTTCAAGCTCCACGCTGAAGCGCTTGACGCGGCGCACAAAGGCGGCCACGCGGCACGAGGCCGGCAGCGGCAGGAGCGGCGCGCTCCCGGGCTTTGCGGCCTTTTCGGCAGGCTCCCGCATTTACACCCCCCGGTGAAGCTGATAAAAATACCGGCATCCGCGCGGCCTTGGCCGCACATCCCCACAGGAGCCCGCCATGCAGATCGCCGAACGCCTGAGCCAGATCCAGCCCTCCATGACCCTTGCCATCAATGCCCGGGCGCAGGAACTGCGGGCGCGGGGCGTGGCGGTGACGAGCCTCGCCGTGGGCGAGCCGGACTTTCCCACGCCCGAGCACATCAAGGAGGCGGCCAAGGCCGCCATCGACGCCAACTTCACCCGTTACACGGCCGTGGCCGGCATCCCGGAGCTCAGGCGCGCGGCCGGGGCCTATTTCGACCGCCACTACGCCACGCCCGTGGCCCCGGAATCCATCATCATCGGCGCGGGCGGCAAGCAGTGCCTGTACACCCTTATCCAGACCACCATCAACCCCGGGGACGAGGTGCTCATCCCGTCGCCCTACTGGGTGAGCTATCCCGACATGGTGCGCCTCGCCGGGGGCGTGCCCGTGACCGTCCACGCCGGGGCCGAGCGGGGCTTCAAGGTGACGCCGCTCATGCTGGAAAACGCGGTCACGGACAAGACGCGCATGCTCATCCTCAACACGCCGAGCAATCCCACGGGCGCGGTCTATGCGGACCGGGAATTCATGCAGATCATGCGCTGGGCGCTGGCGCGCAATATCTTCGTGCTTTCCGACGAGATCTATGACCAGCTCGTCTACCCCCCCGCGCAGATGACGAGCGCCATCACCTGGTTCGCCCATTGCCCGGAGCTCGTGGCCGTGGCCAACGGCCTCGCCAAGAGCTACGCCATGACCGGCTGGCGCGTGGGCTTCCTTGCCGCGCATCCGGAAATCATCAAGAAGATGACCTCGCTTCAGGGGCACAGCCTGTCCAATGTCTGCTCCGTGGCGCAAAAGGCCGCCCTGGCCGCGCTTACGGGGCCCGACGAGTGCGTGCGCGACATGCGCGCCGCCTTCCAGCGCCGCCGCGACCTCGCCATGAAGATCGTGGAGGGCTGGCCCCATGCGCTTTGCCCGCGGCCTGACGGCGCTTTCTATCTTTTCGTGGATGTGAGCGCGCTCTACGGCGGCGAGATCAGGGACTCCACGGCCATGTGCTCCTATTTGCTGGACGAGGCCCATGTGGCGCTCGTGCCTGGCGCGGCCTTCGGCGATGACAACTGCATCCGCCTTTCCTACGCCGTGGACGACGAGACCCTCGCCCGCGCCCTGCGCCGCGTGGGCGACGCGCTGGCGAAGCTGGCGCGGTAGCGCGGCCCGCCCTCAGGCCCTGGCCGTCTCCGCATAGAGGATGGTGTCCGTGAAGCCGCAGGAGGCGTGCGCCACCTCAAGGCGGTATTCCGGCACAAGGCTCTTCACGTAGAGCGGCAGGGTATAGAGGTCCGCGGGCTGGTGGTAGAGGCAGATAATGAGCCTCGGGCGAAAGCGGCGGATGGTCTCCGCCGCGCCGCGCAGGGCGGCGAGTTCCGCGCCCTCCACGTCCAGCTTGATGCAGTCCACGCGCGGGAGCCCCTCCTCGCGCACCACCTCGTCGATGCTCGTAAGCTCGCAGCGCACCGTGCCCTCGCCGTCCGCCCCACCGTCCGCGCAGATATGCGAGGAGTCGCGCAGGGAGGCAAAGGCCGCCTGGCCCCGCTTTTCCGCAAGTCCCGCCGTGTGCAGCGTGTACCACGGCCACCTGGCGAGCGCCGCACGCGCCTTGTCCGCCATCCACGGGATGGGCTCGAAGCCGTGCACCGCGCCCCCCGGGCCCACGGCTTCGGCGAAGGCCGCCTGCGCGCCCACCATGTCGGAAACGCCGCCGTCGATCATGATGTCGCCGGCCTGCGGACGGATGCGCGGGTGCTCGTATTCGCCGTGCGCCGCAATGGGCAGGTAGCCCGCGTCCCCGGTGAGGATGGCTTTTACGCGCGCGGCGTAGCAGGCGCGGCTCTCCTCGTCGGCGAGCAGGGAGCAGGCTTCCTCAAGCTGCGCCGCGTGGCGGGCGAAAAAGTCCGGCAGGGGCTTGCGCAGCCCGAAGGGCGGCTCGCGGAAGCCCTCGAGATAGACCATTCCCCCGCCATAAACGGCCATGAGGCGGCACACGGCCGAAAGCATGACAGGATCCGGCACGAGAAAGATTTTCGGCCATTGGGGCGTCGTGCCAAGGCGCTCCACCCCGCGCAGCGGAATCTCCCGCTTTCCCGGCCCCGGGAGGCTGAGGCGGCGCGGCGCGTCCCCGGGCAGGTCGGGCACGATGAGCAGGGGAATGTCGAGCCAGGGATAGGCGGCGCAAAACCGCGGCACAAATTCCAGGTGCTCGTGGCAGACGACGCAGCAGGCCACTCGCACTGAGCGCGGCACGCCCCAGGGCCTGAGCAGGGGCGCGGCATTGATGCGCGAAAGGAGCGGCCGGGCCGTTGCTGTCATTTCACCTCCCCCTTTTCGTTTCCGTCCACCCAGTCGGCGAGGCGCGCCTTCCGGGCCAGCGCATAGGGGCTCGGGCCGCCGGGCTCGGCCTCCTGCACCAGGTCGGCGAAGCCGCCCTCAACGCGGTAGACGCGCCAGTCGCCCGGGGGCAGACGCCCCGCGTCCAGGCCGGCCGCGAGAGCCAGCGCCGCCGTCTCGGGCGCGCAGAAAAGCGGAAATTCCCGCACGCCCGGGTCCAGCAGCACGGCCGAGCCCCCGGCGAGGTCGACAATATAGTTCCCCGGCGCGACCACATAGAGCGCGGCGCAGTCCTTGGGAGACACCGGCGGCTGGACGGGCGCGGGCTGCCGGGGGCCGGCACAGGCCGTCAGCGCGAGGGCGGCCGCGAGGGCGAAAGCCGCCGTGAAGGCTCGGCCGGGCGTGGGCCTAGCCATGCGCCGCCATGTCGCGCAGGCGCTCGATGCGTTCCGTGAGCGGCGGATGCGTGCTGAAGAGCTTTGCCACGCCGCCGTCCCGCCCGAAGAGCGGGGCCACGATGAACATCTCCGCCGTGCTCGGGTTGCCGGAGCGCATGGGGATGCTGCCGCTGGCCTGTCCAAGTTTGTAGAGAGCGCCCGCCAGCGCCAGGGGCTGCCCGCAGAGGCGCGCGCCTGTCTCGTCGGCGAGGAATTCGCGCGAGCGCGAGATGGCCATCTGGATAAGCCCGGCCGCCATGGGCGCGAGCAGGGCCAGCACCAGCGCGCCGATGGGGTTGCCGCCGCCCTCGCCGTCGCGGTGGCCGCCGAAAAGCGCCGTAAACTGGAAGATGTTGGCAAGCGTCACGATGGCTGAGGCCATGACCCCGGCCACGGTCTGGATGAGGATGTCCCGGTTGACCACATGGCCCATTTCATGGGCCACCACGCCGCGCAGCTCCGTGGGGGAGAGCAGGCGCAGGATGCCCTCGGTGACGGCGATGACGGCGTGCTCGGGGTCGCGCCCGGTGGCGAAGGCGTTGGGGGCCTCCTCGGGGATGACGCAGACGCGGGGCTTGGGTACGCCGGCATTGCGGGCGAGCTCGGCCACGATGTCGTGCAGGTAGGGCGCTTCCTCGGGCGCAAGCTCGCGCGCGTGGTACATGGAAAGCACGATCTTGTCCGAATACCAGTAGCTGCCCACGTTCATCACGAGGGCGAGCCCGAAGGCGATGATGACGCCGCCCCGGCCGCCGAGCATGCCGCCGAGGACGATGATGATGCCGGAAAGCAGGGCCAGCAGGAGCATGGTCTTGAGCTGGCTGGTCATGCGAGCCTCCTTGCGGGGGTGGATGGACTGCGGCGCGGGGCCTGTGGAGAAACGTGCCGCGCGCTTGGCCGGTGGTGCGGGATTGCTGCGTCCTTAATGCCGAAAGTATCCGTCAAAAACAGCCTTTTCGGCGCTGGCTGCGTCAGAGAAAAATTTTCTCGGTCGAGTACTTAAGTACACTCCCGTCGAAAATTTTTATCTTCCTTGCCAGCGCCGAAAAATCTTATTTTTTAGGATTCTTCCGGCACCAGCACCCGTCTTCCGCTTCGCTCCAGACGGAATGAAGGAATTAATAACTGTGGCCCCCAGTGAATAAATATAAGGTGTCGTGGCCCTCAGACAAGATGCAGTCGCGCCTCAGAACTCCGCCGGGTTGGCGCGAAGCCAGAGCTCGAGCACCATGAGCGTCCACAGGGGCTTGCGCAGGTCGGCGCGGCCCGAGCAATGGGCCTCAACGAGGCGGCGCACCGCCGCCGGGTCGAAAAGGCCCTGCGCTTTCAGCGCCCGCTCGCCGAGCAGTTCCTCCATGAGCGGCCTGAGCTTGCCCCTGAGCCATTCCGCCACCGGGATCTGGAAGCCCCGCTTGTTGCGGTGCAGGATCTCCGGCGGAAGGAGCCCGGAGAACGCCTTCTTGAGCAGGTATTTGCGCTTGAAGCCGTGGAGGCGCAGGCTCACGGGAAGCCGGGCGGCAAATTCGGCCACCTCGCGGTCGAGGAAGGGCGCGCGCACCTCCAGCGAGTGCAGCATGGAGCAGCGGTCCACCTTGACGAGGATGTCGTCGAGCATGAACTGGCGCACATAGACGTGGAAGGCGCGGGCCAGCGGGGCGGCCGCGTCCCTTGGCAGCCAGTGCTCGTATTGGCGCTTCGTGGGCGCGAAGAGCGCCTCCGGGGCAAGCGCGCTCTCGCCGCCGTGGGCGGCGAGCCAGGCCGGGGCCAGCACCTCGCGCTGCATGTCCGGCCCGAGCGCGGTGAGCAGGGTCTGGACGCGCAGCCAGTCCGGCGCGGCCGCGCCGCGCAGGAAGGTCTCGCAGGCGAGGCGCGGATTGATATAGCCCGAGGATTCGGGCAAATGGCGCACGATGGGCTCGATGACGCCGCGCCTGAGCCACCCGGGGAGCGCGTTGTAGCGCTGCGCCAGGCGGTAGCCGATATAGTGCTCGTAGCCGGCCCAGAGTTCGTCCGCGCCGTCCCCGCCGAGGGCCACGGTGACGCGCTCGCGCGCCACGCCCGAGAGCAGCCAGGTGGGCGCGCAGGAGGCGTCGGCCATGGGCACGTCCATGCGGCTCACGATGCCGGGCAGCTCGTCGGCGCATTCCCCGGCCGAGAGGATGCGCTCGAAATGTTCCGTGCCGAAGGCCGCGGCCGCGATGCGCGCATAGCGCGATTCGTCGTAGCTCGCCTCCGTGAAGCCGATGGAAAAGCTCATCACCGGCGTGGACGACTCGCGGGCCATGAGGCCGGCCACGATGGAGGAGTCGATACCGCCGGAAAGAAAGACCCCCAGCGGCACGTCGCTCACGAGGCGCCGGCGCACGGCCCGCGCCATGAGCCGCTCGAGCTCGCGGCAGAGTTCCGCCTCGTCGCCGGGGGGCCGGGCCGCGGGCATGGGCAGGTCCCAGTAGCGCACGGGCGCGGGATCCGTCTCCGCGCCGGTTTCCACCAGCAGGAAGTGCGCGGGCTCCAGGCTTTTCACCTCGCGGTACATGGTTCCGGGCGTGGGCACATATTCATACGCGAGGTAGCGCATGAGCGCTGTGGCGTCGAGATGGAAGGAGAGCGGCAAAAAGCCGGGTTCCCCTGCGGCCCCGGCCTCCGCGCCAAAGGGATTGGGCCCCGCGGCGAGCGGCCGCCCGAGCAGGGAAAGCGCGGAAAGCTCGGACGCGAAGCAGAACACGCCGTTCTGCATGGTGTAGAAAAAGGGCTTCTTGCCGAAGCGGTCGCGCGCGCAGAAAAGGCGCTGGCGCGGGCCGTCCCACACGGCGAAGGCGAACATGCCCTCGAGGCGTTCCAGGCAGTCCTCGCCGAAGGCGACATAGGCTTCGAGCGCCACTTCCGTGTCCGAATCGGTGCGGAAGCGGGCCCCGCGGGCCTCAAGCTCGCGCCGAAGCTCCCGGAAATTGTAGATTTCGCCATTGTGCACCACGCAGTAGCGGCCGTCCGCGCTTTGCATGGGCTGGCTGCCCCCCGCGAGGTCGATGATGGAGAGCCGGCGATGGCCCAGGGCCGCGGGGCCCGCGCGCCAGAAGCCCTCGCCGTCGGGGCCCCGGCACGCCATGCTGTCGGTCATGGCCTTGAGGGCCCGGCCCACGCCGGGCGAAAGTTCGGCGCCGTCAAGGCGCACCATGCCCGCTATGCCGCACATGGGTCAGCTCCTTTCCGGCCGGGCGTCGCCTCGCCGCGCGGCCAGCGCTCCCGGGCTTCGCACAGGAGTCGCGCGAGGCGGTCCGCATTGGCGTCGGCATCGAACATTTCCCGCGCGAGGCGCGCGCCCGCCTGTCCCATGCGCCGCGCCCGCTCCGGATCGGCCGCAAGCTCCAGCACGGCGTCCGCCAGGGCTTCGGGGTCGCCGGGGGCCACCGCAAGGCCGGTCTCGCCGTGGCGGATGACCTCGGGGAGGGCGTTGACCGTGGTCCCCACCACGGGCAGGCCATAGGCCAGCGCCTCGATGACCGTGTTGGGGATGCCGTCGCGCCGCCCCGAGGCGTGGACCACGCAGGGCGCCAGAAAGATGTCGTGCCCGGCGAGCAGGGCGGGCAGCTCGTTGTGCGAGACGAGGCCCGGCATGTCCACATCCCGCGTAAGGCCGAGCTCCGAGCGCAGGCGGCGCAGGCGCTCCTCCATGTTGCCAAGGCCCATGACCTTGCCGCCGCCCCCGGCGAGGGTGAGGCGGAAGTCGAGCCCGCGCTGCTTCAGCAGGGCGCAGGTCCGCAGGAGCACGTCGAAGCCCTTGGTCACGTCAAAGCGGCCCACCGCCAGGAGGCGCAGCGGCCCCGGCTGGAAGCGCGAGGCCCCTTCCGTCACTTCCGGGCCCGGCCCGGGCAGGGTGAGGCCGTTATAGACCAGGGCCGTCTTGCCCCGGGCCTCGCCGTGGGCGAAGGCCTCGATGCGGGCCTCGTCGGCCTTGTTGTTGGCACGCACGAGCATGGCCGCGGCGAACTTGTCCGCGAGGTCCGGGTCCGCGGGGTCGAGATTGTCGCCGCGCGCGGCCGTGGCAAAGGGAAGATCCGCCACGCTGGCCGCCACCCAGGCGGCTGTCGCCGCGCCGCGCGGCCAGGGGGCGTACACCATGTCGATGCCCGCCTCGCGGAAGAGGCGGCCCAGCGACAGGCCCGCGAGAAAGGCCCAGAGATTTTCGCCGAACACTTCAAGGCTTTGCCACCCTCGGCAGCAACTGCGCCGGAAGAGACGCCAGAGGCGCAGGGGATGGGTGAGCGTCTGGCGCAGGAATTCGAGGAGAAGGCCCGGCAGCGCGCGCATCCCGTAGACCCGCGCATGGCCGCCCTGGGCCCGCATCTCGTCCGAGCAGTGGCGGAGATTGCGGCCGTAGAGGGTGTACACCGTGAGCGGCAGGCGCGCGCGCAGGGCCTCCACCTCGCGGAAGATGAAGGGCTGCGTGAAGAGCGGATACCAGAGCAGCACATAGGCCACATGGGGGAGCCCCGGGGGCAGGGGCGGCAGGGCCGGGGCATCCGGCGCGCAGGCCGCGTCCGGCGCGGGCCCCTCGCCGCGCGTGCGGGAGAAGATGTTCATGGCCGCGCCTCCCGGGCCGGAGCCGCTGGCGCGGGGGCCGCGCGTTCCATATCAGCCCGCGGGGGCTCCGCCGCGCTTGCGCCCGCGCCGCCGGGCCACGCCCAGTCGCCGTTGCCCGGTCCGGGCCGCGCAAGGGCGAGCTCCCCGGCTTCGGCGGCGCGCCTGAGTTCCTCCAGGGTGAGGAAGCGCGGGGCAAAGCACTCGCCAAGCCAGTCCACATAGGCGCACATCTTGGCGAGGAAGCGCGTGACAGCGGCCTCGTCCGGCATATGCGGCGCGCCCCCGGGAAACATCTCGGAAGAGTGCCAGGTGAGCGAGAGCGCCTGTCCGCCGCGCGCGGCATGGAGCAGGGTGGTGAGCTTGAGCAGCGAAAGCGGGTGCTGCACCGGGAGCAGCGCCAGAGCCCCCCACTGGGAAAGGCTTGCGCGCATGGCCGCGGCCGCCCCCGGGGGGAGCGCCCGGGCCAGCCCCGGCAGCCAGGAAAAGAGCGGGGTCACGGTGAGCGGCATTTCCAGCAGGCGGCCTTCCCCACGGCCCAGCCAGTAGGGATCGGCGGGCGCGTCGAAATGGTCCGGGCCGCTTAACGCGTCCTTTCCGCGGTGCAGGGGCCGCACCGAGGCGTCGCACCGCACGCCCAGTTCCGCCAGCAGGGGCCAGAGGCGCGCGTGCGCGTCCCAGCGGCCCATGCGGAAGGAGGTTAGGGGCGCGCCCTGAAAGTCCGCGCCCGCGGCGAAGAGTGTCTTGAGCTTGGCCGCCAAGAGCTCTTGCGGCACGGCGGCGGCGGGCACGCGTGTGAGCGTCCCGGCGGCGGCCGCTTCGGGCGTGAGCGGCGGCGTGTTCCAGTGGTGGAGATGCGCGCCGATTTCCGCGCCGTGGTCGTCGCGCAGCCTGGCGAGCATCCGGCGCGAGGCCGCATCGGTGAGGACGCTGTGCGCGCAGAAAAGCGTGGGCCGCGCCCCCCGCTCCAGCAGCGGCGCAAGGCGGTCGAGCCCTGCGGTGTTGCGCACCGGGGGATTTGTGCAGGCGTAGCGGCCGCCGAAAAGCCCTTCCTCCTCCACGTCGAGGCTCAGGACCACGGCGAGCGGGCGCTTGCCGTTCCGCACGGCTTGGGGCGCGGCTGCGGGCGCGGAAGCGGCGGCCATCATGGCGTCGCCTCCGGTGCGGCGGCTTCCGCATAGAGGTCGCGCAGGGCCGCGATGTTCCGCTCGCGGTCGAACATGGCCTCCACCAGGGCGCGACCGGCCCGGGCCATGGCTTGCGCGCGTCCCCTGTCGGCCAGCATGGCGCGGATGGCGTCGGCCAATGCCGCGGGGTCGCGCTGGGGCACAATGAGCCCGGTCTCGCCGTTGCGGATGACCTCGGCGATGCCGCAGACATCCGTGGCCACCACCGGCATGGTCATGGAGAGGGCCTCCATGATGACATTGGGGATGCCGTCCCGGTCGCCGTTGCTGTGGACCACGCTCGGTACCACGAGCATGTCGTGGGTCCGCATATAGCGGGCAAGCTCGTCATGGGGCACGAAGCCGGGCATTTCCACGCAGTCCGTGAGGCCCAGGCGTTTAACCCGCCGGGTGAGGCGGCCGCGCCACGCGCCGTCGCCCACAAGGGTGAGCCGCACGGGCACGCGCTCGCGCCGAAGGCGCGCGAGGGCCGTGAGAAGCTCGGGGAAGCCCTTGGTGCGCGCGAAGCGGCCCACGGCCAGAAGCCGGTAGGGGGGCTGCATGGGAATTTCGCAGGGCGCGCGCTCGGTAAAGGTGAGGCTGTTGTAGACAAGGCGCACCTTGCCCACCTCCCCGGGGGGGCAGAAGCGCGAGAGCCAGTCCACATTGGCGGCATTGTTGGTGCGGATGAAGCGCGCGTCGCGCGATTTTTCGCGCAAAAGGCCGTCCTCGGGGTAGATGTCCCCGGCGCGGCCCGTGAAGGCGAAGGGGATGCCCGTGAGGCGCGAGGCCACCCAGGCCGCCGTGGCCGGGCCATTGGCCCAGGAGGAATGGAGAAGGGCGATGCCGTCGCGCTGGCAATCCTCCGCAAGGAGAAAGCCGGCCATGAAGCACCAGAGGTTCTCGCCCAGGGCCTCGAGATTGCGCATCCTGCGGAAAAACCCCTCGCGCATGAGCCGCCAGATAAAGCGCGGGCGCTTGCGCAGCGCGCGGAAAAAGGCCCCGAGGATGCGAAAAAGGGCCGCCGCGCCCATGCGGGTCACGGGCCCCGCATAGTCGCGCATCTCGCGCGAGCAACCCCTGAGCGCCGCGCCGTACATGGTGTAGACGCGGATGTCGAGCCCGAGCTGGCGCAACTGGACGATCTCGCGGAAGATGAAGGTCTCGGAGGAGAGCGGAAACCAGAGCAGCACATAGGCCATGACCGGGGGCGTCAGGCCCGTGCTGTGCGCGGTGGAAGGGGCGGGCATGGGCTCAGTTGCCGAGGTCGTGGGCCGCCTTGTATTCCGCCACGAGGGCCCTGGCCTTGGGCAGTTCCTCCACCACGGCGTCCACGGCGGCGCGCACGTGTTCCTCGGTGTGCGAGGCGGAGATGAAGAAGCGCAGGCGCGCCGTGCCTTCCTTAACCGCGGGGAAGGAAATGGGCATGACATAGATGCCGCGCTTGAAGAGCGCCTGGGAGAGGAAGCCGGAAACCAGCGAGTCGCCCACGATGACCGGGAGCACCGCATAGCCCTGGGCCGCGCCCGTGTCCAGCCCCTTGCCCTGCGCGTAGTGGAGGAAATACTGGCTGATGTTCTGGAGGCGGTGCACGCGCTCCGGCTCGCGCAGCATGATCTCCAGCGCCTTGTGGCAGGCCGTGGCGATGACGGGCGGCATCCCCACGCTGAAGACAAAGCCCGGCGAGCCGTATTTAAGGAAGCGGACAAGGTCCGCGCGGCCGGCGATGAAGCCCCCGCAGCCGCACATGGACTTGGAGAGCGTGCTCATCCACATGTCCACGTCCGTGGGGGGGATGCCGAAATACTCGCGCACGCCGCGCCCGGTCTTGCCGAGGACGCCGAGGGAATGGGCCTCGTCCACGAGGAGCATGCAGTCGTATTTTTTCTTGAGCTCGATGATGCGCGGCAAATCGGGGATATTGCCGTCCATGCTGAACAGGCCCTCGGTGACGATGACGGCGTAGCGGTGTTGCGCCCGGTGCGCCTTGAGCATCTCCTCGAGGGAGTCGCAGTCATTGTGCTCGTACGAATAGCGGGTCGCTCCGGAAAGGCGCGCGCCCTGCACGAGGGAATTGTGCGCGAGCCCGTCGTGGAAGATGGCGTCGCGCGAGCCGTACATGAAGCCCAGGGTGGAGACATTGGCGGCGTGGCCGCTCACATAGACAATGGAATCCTCCACGTCATAGAGCTCGGCGAAGGCGCGCTCCAGCTCGCGGTGGGGCGGGCGCTCACCGCCCACGAGGCGGCTCGCCCCGGCCGAAGTGCCGAAACGGGCCGCGGTTTCCGCCACGGCGGCCGTGATTTCGGGATGGGCATTGATGTCGAGATAGTCGTAGGTGGAAAAATTGATATATTCCTTGCCGCCTATCAGGGTCGTGGCCTTGGCCGCCTGGTCGTGGCAGACGAAGAGCGGATTTTCGAGGCCCATGCTTTCGGCGAGGTCCACCATGCGCTCAAAGGAGAGTTTGGAGCGCATCCGGTTGAAGTCGCCCCTGCCGTCCGCCTGCTGCCCGGCCGCGGCCCGGGCGCAATGGTCGTTCTTCATGCCTTTTCCCTTGAAATATCCCTGAAATATCTCTGTCCCGCGCCAAGGGGCCCCGTCCGGGCTTTGCCCGGGCGTCGCGCAGGGAAGTACCCGTATGACATATACTTTATGTCTAGCGCAAGCACTCCCGCAAGGCAAGCCCGGAATGGCGCGGCGCGGGAAGGGGAGCGGGCGGATAAACGGGGCTTGGCCACGGCGTCCGGGCTGGACATGCGGCGGGATACAGCCTACCATTTCGCGCCCCGAAATTCCGCCGCCCCGGGAGCTTCGCCCCGGGCCCTCCTTCAGGACAGACCATGCCAGGGGACCACATGCCAGCAAGCCACAGCCGCGCCCCGGCGGACGCCGCCCCGGAAGTTTCCCCGGAAGCGCCGGCGAACACGGAGCCGGAAGCCCTCGAAACGGCCCTCGACGGCGTGCGCTATGCGCGCCTTGCCGAGGGCGGGGCCTGTTGGCGGCTTGGCAGCGTTTCGCCGCTCTGGCGCGAGGAGGCCGCGGGCCTCGGGCCGGCCCCCGACGAGGCGGCGCTGGCGGCCCTGGCCGGCCGGGGCATCTGGCTCGCACGGGACGCGGCCTCCCCGCCGCTGGCCGTCATATGCTGCGGCCTCGGTTCGGGCTGGCCGGGCATGGGCCGCGAGCTCTATGACAATTTTCCCGCCGCTCGCGACGCCATGGACCGCGTGGCGGCGCTTGCCGACTGGGACATCCTCGGCCTCATGGACGAGACCGATGTGGAGGCCATCAGCGACACCCGCCGCCAGATCCCCTACCTGTTCCTGCTGGAATACGCCCAGTGGAGCCAGTTCGCCTCGCTCGGCGTCAGGCCCGCGCTCTTTTGCGGGCACAGCCTGGGGGAGCTCATCGCGCTCTCGCTTTCCGGCATCTACGGCCTGGCCGAGGCCTGGTACATCCTCGACACCCGCGCCGAGCACATGGCCGAGCTCGAGGCCGCGGCCACGCGCGACACGGGCATGATGGCCGTGCACGCCGAGTCCGCGGTCGTGGACGAGGTGCTCGCCGCGTGGCCGGACCTTTATGTCTCCAACCGCAACACGCCGCGCCAGTTCATCCTGAGCGGGCCTCGCCAGTCGCTCACCGAGGCGCGCGCGAGCTTGCGCAAGCGCCGCGTGCCCTCCATGCTGCTCAACGTGAACCTGGCCTTCCACCACCCCGGGATGCGCATCCTGCGCGACCTTTCGCAGCGCAGGCTCGGGGCGCTCGAGATGCGCCCGGCGGCCGTGCCCATGCTGAGCGGCATCACCGCCGGATACTATCCCGATGACCAGCCCTCCATCTGCCGCTATATCACGGACCTCGACGAGAACACCGTGGCCTGGACCGACTGCGTGGACGCCATGTGGCGGCGCGACGGCATCCGCCACTTCCTGGAGCTCGGCCCCCAGGACACGCTCTGCGGCCTTGTGGCCGACTGCGAGCCCCGCGCCCTCTGCCTTTCGGCCGGACGCAAGGGCCACGAGGTCGCGGCCATGCGCGAGGCCTGCGCGCGGCTGTTCGCGCTGGGGCATCTCTCCCCGCCGGTCATCCGCAAGGCGGCCGCGCTGCGGCGTGCGCCGAAAGCGGAGGGAGAGGCCGCGCCCGCCCAGGCAACTGCCGCCGCACAGGCCGTCGCCGTCCCGCCGGAACGCCTGTTCGGCGCGGATGGGGAGCAGGCGGCCAAGGTGCTGGACCTGCTCGCCGAGGCCAGCGGCAGGCCCGCGGCGGAGCTCAGGCCCGAGCAGGATTTGCGTTATGACCTCGCCCTGCGCTCGAGCCGCTTTCCCTTGCTCCTGCAGGAGGCGGAACGCCGCCTCGGCGTGCGCGTGGAATTTGAGGCCCTGCTCAAGGTGACGACGGTGGGCGACCTCGTGGCCGTGCTCCTCGGGCGCGGCGAGGCGCGCGGCGACGCGGCGCAACAGGGTCGGCCCCCGGCAAGGAACCGGCGTCTCGGGCCCTTCGCGCCGCTTTTGCGGTTCGCGCCGTCCGCCGATGGCGACAGGCCCGCGCCCCTGCCGCTGGACCCGGCGGGCGCGGGGCCCGGAATCAGGCCCGGCGGCGTCTATGTCCTCTGCGTGCTGGACGGGGCGCTCCTGCCGGAAATCTGGGGCGGCCTTGGCTCCTTTGCGGCCACGCTGGCCGTGCCTCCGGGGAGCGTGGCGGCCTGCGCGCCCCTGGCGCGCGCCGGGAGCCGGGTAGTGCCGCTGGAAATGGATGCCCCGGGGGGCCCCGACGCCCTCGGCCGCGCGCTCGACGCCCTGCTGGCGGCCGAAGGGCGTCTGGACGGCGTGCTCCTCGCGCCCACGGCGGCGGACCTTGCGCCAGGCTTGTCGGAAGACGCGACGGACGCCGCGGTCCTGGCCGAGGCCTGCGGCGCGTGGTGCGCCCGGCACGCGCCGTGCTGGTTCGCGGCCCTGCGCCGCTGGCAGGGCGCGCCCGCAGCCGTGGCGGGGTTGCTTGCGGGCGAAGATGCCGCCGGGGCCGCGCGCGTGACGGAGGGCGTGCGGGCGCTCGCCGACGCCGGAGC